>NZ_JSYC01000158.1:0-18297 GCF_054823965.1 Gordonia sp. GN26
ACCCACCTGCGCGCGAATGAGTTCCACGAAGGCCTGGCCCACCGGGGACAGGGATGCGGGGTCGAAGGCGATCGCGAACGGTCGCACGAAGCGGGGTTCGGTCTCGCGGATGACGACGCGGTCCACGGCGGTGTCGGCCATCGAGCGTTCCAGCAGGGTGCCGCCGATTCCCGCCAGCACCATGGGAAGTCGTTCCTCGCGGTGTTCGGACAGCACGGCGAGGGGCGGTCGGATCCCGCCGACGCGGATGGCCTCCTCGAGCTCGTCGGCCACCGACTGCCCGCGCGGTACGAAGACCATCGGATACGTCGGGAGATTGCCCAGCGGGATCGGCCCGTCGGGGACCTCGGCCCCCTCGGGGTAGACCAGGACGTATTCGTGTTCGCCGAGTTCGATGACCTCGAGCGCGTCACCGGCGATCGGCAGGTGGGCGACGGCGAACTCGCAGTGCCCGTCCTCGATGGTGGAGGCGGCCCGGGTCTCGTCGCGTAAGTCGCCGAGCCGCACCGACACTCGCGGATAGATGTCGCGGAATCGGGCGATGAGGTCGACGACCGGGCCGACGGCCGTGGCCGGGGACGCGAGCAGATCGAGGTGTCCGGTGAGTTCGTCCTCCTCGGCGGCGAGGAGATCGCCGACGGCGTCGACGTCGCGGATGATCTGACGGGCCGGACCCACCATCGTGCGGCCCGCCGCCGACAACACCATGCCGCGACCGATGCGGTGGAACAGCTGCACGCCGAGTTCGCGTTCGAGCGCCCGCAACGCCTGCGAGACCGTCGGCTGTGCGACGCCCAGCGCGGTGGCGGCACCGCCGATGCCCTGGTTCTCGACGACGGCGAGGAAGTATTCGACCTGGCGTAATTCCATGGTGGCCTACCAGTCCGCGATCTCGGTCGGCTCCTGGCTCAGACCGGAATGGGCCCGGGCCGCGGAGATGAAGGCGAGTGCCGCCGGCGAGGGGAGACCCGAGCGCAACACGAGTCCCCACGGTCGCGTCAACGGCGGATCGAGCACGAGCTGCCGGGTGCCGGCGAGTTGTTTGTCGGCCACGGTCCGCGGGACAACCGTTGCGGCCGTACCGCGTTCGACGAGGTTCCAGACGGCCGCGGGCAACGGGCAGTCGACGACCACGTTGCCCGCGGCGTCGTCGAGGAGATCGGCGAGCAGTGCCGCGGTGTGCTGATCGCTGTGATCGATGACCAGCGGGACCGACCGAATGGCGCTGCGCGGCACGGTGTCCGGGAACCCGGCGACCAGCGCGTCGGGAGCCGCCACCACGAGCTCCTGCTCCGTCATCGGGATGGCCGAGAACGTCGCGTGTTCGGCGGAGGAGTCGATGACCCCGATCTCCGCGTCGCCCGAACGCAACGCGGAGAGGACACCGGCCGGGCCGTCGGCGGCGAGGACGCGAACCGCGAGCCGAGGAAAGCGCTCCCGGAACAGCCGGACGACGTCGACGAGCGGATCGATGCTGAACGCCGCGTACGTCACCACGTCGACGCGTCCGGACCGTAGCTCCCGGACCGCGTCGACCTTGCGCTTGGCGCGCTCGACGTCGGCGAGGATGCGTCGCGCCGCGTCGTCGAGCTTGCGGCCGGCCTCGGTCAGTTCGAGGCGGCGTCCGGTCCGGTCGAACAACGTGACGCCGAGACGCTTCTCGAGGGTCCGGATGGCCTGCGACAGGGAGGGCTGGGAGATGTAGAGCGACTGGGCGGCCTTCGTGATCCCACCGTGGTCGACGACTGCGACGAAGTAGGTCACGAGGTGCAGGTCCACACCGGTCACTCTAGTGATCGCCCTTTCCGACAGTCAGTGGCCCCGCGACCGGGGTGTTCAGCGGCCCTTCCACTGGGGTGCGCGCTTCTCGGCGAACGCCTTGGCACCCTCCTGCGCGTCCTCGGAGGAGAAGACCGGGGTGAGGAACTCCCACTGCTTCTTGATCAGGTCCTTGTCGGTGTAGTTGATCGCCATCGAGGTGACCTGCTTGGTTGCCTTGACGGCGAGCGGACCGTTGGCGGCGATCTTCGCGGCGAGCTCACGGGCTCCGGCGAGCGCCTCACCGGGCGCGGTGACCTTGTTGACCAGGCCGAACTGGTGGGCGCGCTCCGCGGTGAGCGGGTCACCGGTCAGGGCCATCTCCATCGCGACCTGGTAGGGGAGGATCTTCGGCAGGCGCAGGAGGCCTCCTGCTGCGGCGGCGAGGCCGCGCTTGACCTCGGGGATGCCGAACTTGGAGTTCTCGGCGGCGACGACGAGGTCGGCGGACAGTGCGAGCTCGCAGCCACCGGCCAGGGCCCAGCCCTCGACCGCGGCGATCAGCGGCTTGCTCGGCGGGGCCTCGGTGAGACCGCCGAAACCGCGGTCCTTCAGCGAGACCTGCTCGCCCCGCGAGAACGCCTTGAGATCCATGCCCGCGCAGAACGTGCCACCGGCGCCGGTGAGGATGCCGATGGTGAGATCGTCGCGCGACTCGAGTTCGTCGATGGCGGCCGCGATGCCCTCGGACACCTCGAGATTGACGGCGTTCTTCGCCTCGGGACGGTTGATCGTGATGACGGCGACTCCGTCGGCGAACTCGGTGAGCACGGCGCTCATGGGGTATCTCCTCTGTTGATCGGTGGGGCGGCCGGTGAGACGTTCACCGGCGGAGTCTCGTTCGGGCTCAGTCCGGCAGCGACAGGGTCGACGTCGCGGTGCGGTGTTCGGACACCGTCGCCAGCGACCACCGGACGGGCTCGACCGTGGTGTCGGCGAGGTCGGTCACGGACGGGGCGGGGGTCGAGGTGAGGATGCCCCGCTCGCTGAGGACCAGCAGATGCGCGTCGGTCTCGCGCAGTGCGAGGCGCTTCATCGTCAGGTTGAGGTCGCTGAACGGGCGGGACCAGCCGACGTTCTGGGTGATCTCCCACGCCGTGGACTCCGGGCGGGCGGCGACCGCCTCGGTGATCTCGGTGAGACGCTCCTCGTGATGCGACAGGAGTCCGGTGACCCGAGCGCCCAATCCGCGGAACCGGTACTCGTGCGACGGCAGGGCCTCGTGCTCCCGCATCTTCTCGGTGTTGGCCAGTGAGACCAGATAATCCGCGAGCGGGCTCTCCGTCTGCATCGGACTGGTGGAGACATTCGGGCTGATCCGCGGCAGCAGGTGATCGCCGGTGAAGATGATCCCCGCGTCGTCGTCGGCGAAGCACAGGTGGCCCGGGGTGTGACCGGGCGTCCAGACGGCGCGCAGATTCCAGCCCGGGATGTCGAGCGGGGCATCGGCGGTCAGCTCGGTGTCGATGGTCCGGCCGTCGGGCAGACGGACGAAGTCGACGAGTCCGAGACCGGCGACGTCGGCCGGGGCGCCGAGGACCCGCAGCTCCCACCGCGCCTCGTCGAGCTGGCTCTCCACCTCGTCGTCGGAGTGGTAGCGCAGGTGGCAGGCATCATCACGGTGCATCAGGAGCTGGACGTCGGTGTGCTCGAGCAGCCTCGGGACGAGGCCGAAATGATCCGGATGGAAGTGGGTGATGGCCGCCGACCGGACGTCGGTGATGTCGTGGCCGGTGCTGCGGATGCCGTCGACGAGCGCTCGCCACGACTCGTCGGACGGCCACCCCACGTCGATCAGCGCCAGCCCGCCGTCGGGCAGTGCGAGGGCGTACACCAGGACGTAGCGCAACGGGTTGGGGCCCATCGGCACCGGGATCGACCACAGCCCCGGCCGCACCTCTTCGACCGGTGGGAGGACCTTGTCGGCCCAGGCCTGCTGCTGGCGGCGACCGGTCACCTCGATCGTGGCCATCCGACCTCCTGGCTTTCATCGTCGCGACGCACCGCAGGGGGAGTTGCGGTGCGCAACAATCATCCGATCACGAGACCCCCGTCACGCTCAATGTGGCGGCGGCTCAGGCGCCCTGAGGAACTGCCTATGTGTCGCCGGTCTGCGCCGGTGACAAGGCACCCACCTCGACGCGACGGTCGATCCCGATGCGATCCAGGAACCCGGCGTCGTGGGAGACGACGAGCAGCGCGCCACTCCAGCTCTCGAGCGCGCTGACCAACTGGGTGACCGTGTCGAGGTCCAGGTTGTTGGTCGGCTCGTCGAGGATCAGCAGCTTCGGGGTCGGGTTGCCGAGGAGTGCGTCGGCGAGGCCCACGCGCAGTCGCTCACCGCCGGAGAGCTCCTCGAGTGCGCGGTCGGCGCGTGCACCGCGGAACAAGAACCGTGCCAGATGCGAACGCACCTCCTGAGTGCTGATGTCCGGATGGTGCGCCGACACCAGGCCGGCGATCGACATCGACGGGTCGTCGAACACGATCTGTTGCGGCACATACGCATAAGGCACGACGATGGCCTCGCGCGCGATGAGGTCGGCGATGAGCGTCGACTTCCCGGAACCGTTGGGCCCCACCAGCGCGGTGCGTTCCGGACCGTCGATCCGGAGTCGGTCGTCGGTGACGACCTGGGCTCGCGACGGTACGTCGGCATCCGGCACCACGATTCGGGCGGTGCGGTCCTTGCGGACCTCTTCGCGCGCCTCGTCGAGCCGGGAGGCGGCCGCCGCCACGTCGTCCTGATGGGCGTTGCGCAACTTCCCGGCCGACACCTGCGCCTCACCGCGACGCAGGTGCGAGATGATCTTCGGCACCCGCTTCTCGCGTTCGGCGGTCGCGGCGGTGCGGGCGCGGCGATCGAGTTTGATCTGTGCGTCGACCAGCTCCCGACGCTGCTTACGCAGGTCGCCGGTCGCGGTCGCCACGGCAGCCTCGGCCGCCTCCTGTTCGGCGTCCACGATCTCGCGGTAGTGCGAGTACGGGCCGCCGAACACACGCACCCGACCCCGGTACAACTCCAGCGTCGCGTCGACACGTTCGAGTAGTTCGAGGTCGTGACTCACGATGATCACGGTGCCGGAGAAGGCATCGATGGCGTCGAAAAGCCTTGTCCGTGAGCTGGTGTCGAGGTTGTTCGTCGGCTCGTCGAGGAGCAGGACCGAGGGTCGGCGCATGAGTGCGGCGACGATCGACAGCAGTGTCGCCTCGCCGCCGGACATGGCACCGACCCGACGGTCGAGGTCGGTGGGCAGACCCATCTGGGCGAGGAGTCCGATCGCCCGCTCCTCGACGTCCCAATCGTCACCGACGGCGTCGAAGTCGTCGGCGTCGACCGAACCGACCTCGATGCGACGGATAGCGCCGCGGATGGCGTCGATGCCGAGTGCTGCGGACACCGTCGACGCCGGATCCGACTGGGGGTCCTGCGGAACGATCCCCACCTCCGGCGCGGACGCGGTGCCGGCGACGCTGACACTGCCCGACGCTGGGCGGAGACGCTGCGAGATCAGGCCGAGCAACGTCGATTTCCCTGCGCCGTTGGCACCGATCAGCGAATACGTGGACGCTCCCAGCGTGAGATTGAGGTGATCGAAGACCGTGGTGCCGTCGGGCCAGCCGAACGAGACATCGGACAGCACGATCGACGGCTGAGAAGGAAGGGACAGAGAAGTGGACACGAGATCTCCTGAAGTGGTTCGGATTCACCGACGGCTGTCTGTACGACATCGCGCATCGGCCGGGGCCACTTCAGTTCTTCATCGTGTGGGATCACTCCTCGGGTCGGCGGGCGGTTGCGGGATCCACGGTAATGGATGCGTCCGGGTCTGCCAACGGGTTATCTCCGGCTTTTCTTCCCTCACCGCTACGGTTGAGGGCATGTCCTTCATTCGCACCTCGGTGTCCAACGGCGTCGGCGAGATCGTCCTCGACCGACCGAAAGCCCTGAACGCACTGGACCAGACCATGATCGACGACATGTACGCCACGCTCGGCGAGTGGGGTGACGACGACTCGATCGAGACCGTCCTCGTCACCTCCGCGAGCGACCGTGCCTTCTGCGCGGGCGGCGACATCCGGGCGATCCGCGAGCACTCGCTCGACGGCGACACCAAGGCCATCACGCGTTACTTCAGCAGTGAGTACCGGCTGGACCAGATGGTCGCCGACTACCCCAAGCCGTACGTGAGCCTCATCGACGGCGCGGCCATGGGCGGCGGACTCGGCATCAGCGTGCACGGCGAGATCCGCGTGGTCACCGAGAAGGCGATGATCGCGATGCCCGAGACCGCGATCGGCTTCTTCCCCGACATCGGCTCCACCTACTTCCTCCCGCGTCTGCCCGAGGGGGTCGGCATGTGGCTGGGTCTCACCGGTGCGCGCATCCGCGGCGTCGACGCGGTGTCCGTCGGCCTGGCAACGCATTTCGTGGCGTCGGCCGATATCGCCGGCGTCGCCGAGTCGATCCGTTCCGGAGATCCGCTGGCCGATGCGCTGGCGACTTCGGGGACCACGGAGACCAGCGACGTCCCGCTCCGCAAGATCGGCGAGTACTTCGCCGACGACAACATCAACGCCATCGTCGGTGGTCTGCGCGGAGCGATCGGCGACGAGTGGGCCGAGGAGATGATCGGCCTGCTCGAGAAGGCCTCACCCACCAGCCTCTGGGTGACGGCCGCGATGATCAACGCCGGGGCGCAGTCTGGGATCGACGAGTGCTTCGATCGCGAATTGCATGCGGCAGAACAGATCACGGCCACGAACGACTTCCGCGAGGGAGTGCGGGCGGTGCTGGTCGACAAGGACCGCAACCCGGCCTTCGACCCCGCCGCGATCGACGACGTCGATCCGGCGGTCGTCGCGCGGATCGTGGGTGCGTGAGCGTTGTCTGCTGGTTGAGTAGGCGAGGAGCCTGTGCGACGAGCTCGGCCTTCCCGCTGGTTGAGTAGGCGAGGAGCCTGCGACGAGCCGTATCGAAACCCCTACGGCCTGAGCTGGAACCGTCCGGACAGTACGACGGTCGGCGGGGTGCCGGCGTCGGGCTTCGGGCTCGTCGACGACTCATCGGTGTCGTAGGCCACGTCGTCGTCGGGTGCGAACGGGTTCGCGTCGACGCGGGAGGCATCCGGGCAGGTGAACGACCCGGCCGCGAGCTTGCCCGACATCCCGGTGATGCTGAGCTGGCACGCCGACGACTGGTGGTAGACACCGTCGACGGATACGCCGATCTGTGCGTTGATCGGTTTGGTGAGCGGGCCGGCGGTGGGGCGTGGTCCGCCGCCCGCGGGTGGGACCGTGCCGCCGGTCAATTCGCTGATGGGGAACTCGATCTGGGCGCCGTCGGTCCCGATTCCCTTGAACACGAACAACAGTGAGTCCGGCGGGACGTCGGGCTGTTCGGGGCCCCAGCGCTTGAACTCGTAACAGCTGGTCGCCTCATCGGGGCTCTTGCTGCTGCCGGCGGCCGGTAGCCCGGTCGTCGGGGCCGCCGGCTCGATGATCGCGATCCGGATCTCGCCGGAACGGAACGTCAGGCCGTGCCCGCCGCGGTCGACCTTGCCCTGCGGCGGTTTCTCCGCGCATTTCGCCGAATCGATCGGGCGTGCGGTCGGCGTGGGGGCCGTGCTCGTCGATGTGGGGGCCGGTGCCGGGTTGGCTGCGCATCCCGACATCAGGAGCGCTGCCGCGGACACCGCGGACACCGCGCCGACACCGGAGGTGCGCACGAGGGGACGCCTCATCGGCTCAATCCGCCGCGGCGACAAGGGGTTGCAGCGTCAGATCGGGGTGTTCCTTCTCGATGTACTGCAGGCGCCACTTGTCGCTGAACAGTGCCAGGATCGCACCGTCGGTGCGGGTGAACACCTCGACGCCGCGCTGCCGGTCGAGCTCTGGTGCGCTCTCGGCGTCGGTGCGGCGGGCGAGCGAGTAACCGAGCGGTTCGATGATGGTGTCGACGTTGAACTCGGCCTTCATACGGGCGGTGACGACCTCGAACTGCATGGGACCGACCGCGGCCAGCACCGGCGACATGTCGCCGCGGGTGTCGTTGCGCAGCACCTGCACCACACCTTCGCTGTCGAGCTGATCCATCGCCTTGCGGAACTGCTTGTACTTGTCGGCGGTGGTTGCACGCAGCGTCGAGAAGTGTTCGGGCGCGAACGACGGGATCGGCGGGAACTGCACCTTCGGGCCGTCGAAGAGGGTGTCACCGGGGGCCAGTGCGGTCGCGTTCACGAGGCCGACGACGTCGCCCGGGTAGGCGGTGTCGACGGTGGACCGGTCCCGGCCGAAGACGGCCTGGGCGTACTTGGTGGCGAACGGTTTCCCGGTCTGCGCGTGGGTGACGACCATGCCGCGTTCGAACTCGCCGGACACGATCCGCATGTACGCCAAGCGATCTCGGTGGCTCGAGTCCATGCCGGCCTGCACCTTGAACACGACGGCACTGAACGGGTCGGTGACCGGACGTTCTTTGCCCTCGATGTCGACGCGGCCGGCGGGCGGGGGAGCGAGCTCGACGAGCACCTCGAGCAGTTGACGCACGCCGAAGTTCAGCATCGCCGAGGCGAAGATCATCGGCGAGGTCTGGCCGGCGAGGAACATCTCCTGGTCGTGGTCCTGGCCCATCTCGGAGAGCAGTTCACTCTCCTCGACGGCCGCGGTCCACTCGTCGCCCTCACGTGCCGCCGCGTCGTCGGCGCTCATGATCTCTTCCGGGGCGATCTTGGCGCCGCCTGCGGTACGGGTGAAGTGCACGTACTCGCCGGTGCGGCGGTCGAGCAGACCGCGGAAGTCGCCGGCGATGCCGACCGGGAAGAACAGCGGGGTCGGGGTGAGTCCGATGCGCTCGGTGATCTCGTCGATCAGCTCGAGCGGCGTCTGACCGGGACGGTCCCACTTGTTGATGACCGTGATCACCGGGATGCCGCGATGGCGACACACCTGGAAGAGCTTCAGCGTCTGCGGCTCGAGGCCCTTCGCGGCGTCGATGAGCATCACCGCCGCGTCGACCGCGGTCAGCACGCGGTAGGTGTCCTCGGAGAAGTCGGCGTGACCGGGGGTGTCGACGAGGTTGATGACGCTCGGGATGCCCGGGTCGCTGTGCTCGGCGAGGTAGTTGAACTGCAGCGCGGTGGAGCTGACCGAGATGCCGCGGGCCTTCTCCATCTCCATCCAGTCGGAGACGGTGGACTTGCGTCCCGCCTTGCCGTGGATCGCACCCGCCTCGCTGATCATGCGCGCATGCAGCGCCAAGGCCTCGGTCATGGTCGACTTACCGGCGTCCGGATGGGAGATGATCGCGAAGGTACGTCGGCGCTTGACCTCGGTTGCGACGTCAGAACTCACGAGATTCGAGGCTACTCGGCTGGTGGGAGGGCTCCAAACTCACCATCAATGATGTTGCGGCAGTTGGTGCCGGTATACCGGACCAATTGCCGCAATCCCAGATCCTGGGAACCGATGTGGGGGTCGGTGCGTCCAATCGTCGTGCAGACGCCTTCTCGCCTCCGACGTCACGCGCTCGCCCGCGACGGCGTCGTGACGATCGCCGAAGCCCTCGAGTTCGGGATGACGAAGTCGGGTGTCCATCGACGTGTGGACTCCGGGCTGTGGACACATCGGTCGCGTGGGGTCTATACGCTTGCCGACCACCCGGTCACGGCCAGGACGCGTGCTCGGCTCGCAGTCGCCGAAGTCGGTCGCGGTGCCGCCCTGTCCGGTCTGGGCGCTGCATGGTGGCACGGGATCGTCGATGATCCACCGAAGAAGCTGACGGTGACCGCACCGCGGTCGAGGCACGCGAAGTCGGTCGACGGCGTTCGTATCCGGTATCGGAAGCTCGAGGACGCTGAGACGGTCACCCGGGACGACCTGCTGGTCACCTCGTTGCCGCTGTCTGTGCTGGAGGCCTCGGTCGAGAAGGACAGCACGGTTCTCGATGCCGCACTGTTGTTGCGCCGCGTGTCGATCGAGCAGTTGCGAACCGCAGCGGAGCGCCGTCGTAGGAGGGCGGGTGCACCGGGTATTGCGTCTCTGATCGCCGGGGTCGAGGAGGGCGCTCGCTCTGAGGCCGAGCGCCTCGCAGTCGATCTGCTTCGACAGGGAGGGGTCGACGGATTCGTGTCCAACCATCCCGTCGACGGCTACTTCGTGGACGTCGCCTTCCCGGACCGGATGCTCGCCGTCGAGATCGACGGGATGGCGTACCACCGCGACGCCGAGACCTTCCAGCGCGACCGGCGTCGTCGAAACGACCTGATCGCGCAGGGCTGGACGGTCCTGAACTTCACGTGGGCTGACCTCGAGGAACGTCCTGGGTACGTCGTCGACCGCGTCCGTCAGGCACTCGCCGCCTGAAACAGTTGCGGCAGTTGGTCCCGGAATCCGGGACCAACTGCCGCAACTGGAAGGAGGGGTCTTACTCGAACGGCACCGGGGGAAGCTTGACGACCTGCGAGGCGTAGGAGAGGCCGGCGCCGAAGCCGAGGAGGAGCGCGGTCTGGCCGGGCTGTGCCTTGCCGGTGGAGAGCAGGTCTTCCATGGCGAGCGGGATCGACGCGGCGGAGGTGTTGCCGGTGTACTCGATGTCGTTGGCGACGACGGCGTCGTCGCGCAGCTTCAGGTTCTTGGCGAGCAGCTCGTTGATCCGCGCGTTGGCCTGGTGCGGGACGAAGACGTCGAGGTCCTCGGAGCCGATCTTGGCGGCCTCGAGGGCGCGGACGGCGACCTTGCCCATCTCGAAGGCGGCCCAGCGGAACACCGCGGTGCCCTCCATGCGGAGGTACGGGCGCTGGACGCGGTCACCGTCGAGGAAGGTCACCCAGTCGAAGTCCTGGCGGATGGCGTTGAACTGCGAGCCGTCCGAACCCCAGACCACGGGGCCGAGTTCCTGCTCCTCGGTGGGTCCGACGACCACGGCGCCGGCGCCGTCGCCGAAGATGAAGCAGTTGGTGCGGTCGGTCATGTCGAGGGCCACCGAGAGCTGCTCGGCGCCGATGACCAGCACGTTGGTGGCGCTGCCGCCGCGGATCATGTCCGATGCGAGGGCCATGCCGTAGCCGAAACCGGCGCAGCCGACGGTGACGTCGAAGGCGGGGACGCCGTTGCAGCCGAGTTCGGTGGCCACCTTGGTCGCGCCGGCCGGGGTCAGGAGCAGGTGCGTGTTGGTGGCGAGGATGACCGCGTCGATGTCGGAACCGTGCAGCAGGGCGTTGGCGATGGCCTTGCGTCCGGCGTTGACCGACATCTCCATGACGCTCTCGTCGCGGCGGGCGAAACGGCGGGTCTTGATGCCGGTGCGGGTGTAGATCCACTCGTCGGAGGAATCGATGTGCTCGCAGATCTCGTCGTTGGTGACCACACGCTCGGGGCGATAGGCGCCGATCCCGAGCATGCCGATGTTGTTGATCCCTGAGGTGTCCGCGATGACTGCCATGGTCTTCCTTCCGAATATGTGACCCGACATATGACGGTACTCACCCGGCCACTTACTAGGAAGTACCGCATCCCCCCGCACATCGTTACCGACCGATTTCGGTATCCACCGCCGAAGCGGACCGAATGTGTCCTCTTTGCGATGAAAACTGGGCCCCAGATCGGTCGACACATCACGTCGGCGTCGAAATGAAGGGGAGTCCGCATGATCCATGCTCGTGGTCTGGTCCAGGTGTTCACCACCGGGAAGGGAAAGAAGAAGCGCGAGGTGCGAGCCGTCGACGGCGTCGACCTCGACGTCGCCGAGGGAGAGGTGGTCGGCTTCCTCGGGCCCAACGGGGCCGGTAAGACGACGACGCTGCGGATGCTGACCACGCTGTTGCGGCCGACCGCGGGTACCGCGACGGTCAACGGCTACGACGTCGTCGCCGATCCGGTGTCGGTGCGCCGCAGCATCGGTTACGTGTCCCAGGCCGGGGGCACATTCAGTCAGGCCCAAGCCGGCGACGAGATCGTCGACCACGGGATGCTCTACGGACTGTCGCGGGCCGAGGCGACGCGTCGCGGGCAGGCGCTGTTCTCCGAACTGCAGCTCGACGGACTGTGGGAACGTATGCCGAAGAACATGTCCGGTGGCCAGAAGCGGCGCCTCGACATCGTGATGGGACTCGTCCACGAACCGTCGCTGGTGTTCCTCGACGAGCCGACGACGGGCCTCGACCCGCAGGCCCGCGCCAACCTCTGGGAACACATCCGCCGATTGCGGACCGAGCGCGGCGCGACGATCTTCCTCACGACGCACTATCTCGAGGAGGCGGACGAACTCTCGGACCGGATTCTCATCATCGACAACGGGCGGATCGTCGCGGCGGACACCCCGGACAACCTCAAGGCGCAGGTCTCCGGCGATCTGGTCGCGCTAGAGGTCGCCGACGCCGCCGCGGTGACGACGGCTGCCGAGAAGCTCGCCTCGGTCAGCGGCGGCAACGGTGGCGGCCGGATCGAGGTGGACGGCCGCCACGTCCGGGGCCGGGTGCCGCGTGCCGGCCGGGCGGTGCCGGGACTCCTCCGCGACCTCGACGCCTCGGGTATCTCACTCGATTCGATCGAGGTCATCCGTCCGACGCTCGACGACGTCTTCCTGACCCTCACCGGCCGATCCCTGCGCGACGCCGAAACCGAACGCGACCCCGGCGGTGACCCGACCGACAAGGAACCCGGTTCTGCCGCAACCACTTCCGACGAGTCTGCCCGTCGCACCGAGCAGGAGGTCGCCCGATGAACAGCTTCTTCCGCGACAGCACCATCGTCTTCCGCCGTCAGATCCGGATGAACCTGCGCAACCCCGCCTGGGTCCTGATCGGCGTCATGCAGCCGATCCTCTATCTGCTGCTGTTCGGACCGCTGCTCAAACCGCTGGTCTCCCAGTTCCCGGGCGGCGCGGACAACCCGTACACCTTCCTGGTGCCGGGACTTCTCGTGCAGCTGGGGCTGTTCGGGGCGCTGTTCGCCGGCTTCAGCCTGATCGGCGAATGGCGGGAGGGGGTCATCGAGGCCGAGCGGGTCACCCCGGCGAGCCGCACGGCTCTGCTCACCGGTCGTCTGATGCGCGACATGTTGCAGCTGCTGGTGCAGGCGCTGATCCTGGTGACCCTCGGATTCGCCATGGGGATGCGCGGATCGATCGTCGGCGTGATCCTCGGCATCGTCATCACACTGCTCATCGGCGGTGCGTGCGCCGCGGCGTCGAATGCGCTGGCACTGACGACGAAGAGCGAGGACGTGATGGCCCCGCTCGTCAACATGGTGATGATGCCGGTGCTGTTGCTGTCGGGAATCCTGCTGCCGATGACGCTCGGACCGACGTGGCTGCAGGGGCTCAGCGACTTCATGCCGTTCCGCTGGGTCGTCGACGCCGTGCGCGACACCTTCGGCGGCGACCTCGCCAGCGCTCAGGTCCTGTGGGGAGTGATCGCCTCACTCATCCTCGCCGCACTCGGAACCTGGTGGGGCACATCGGTGTTCCGCAAGGAGAACGCTTAGGGGCCGCAACGAGGGGAGAGCACCGTGCGCGTCTACCAGGCGTGCACGGTGTTCTGTGCGCTCTCGAGGTCCTGGGAGACGAGGAGTTCGACGGCGTCGCAGCCGTTGCGGATCATCAGCTCGACCTCGGCGCGGTCGGCGGACGGGAACGGCTTGAGCACGAAGTCGGCGGGGTCCTGACGCCCGGGCGGACGGCCGATGCCCATCCGCACACGCAGGTAGTCGCGGGTGCCCATGACCTGGCTGATCGACCGCAGCCCGTTGTGGCCGCCCTCGCCGCCGCCGTGTTTGAGGCGCACGAGACCGAAGTCGATGTCGAGCTCGTCGTGGATGACGATGAGATCGGCGGGCGCGACCGAATAGAACTTGGCCAGCGGACCGATCTGTCGACCGGACTCGTTCATGTAGACGCGTGGCTTGGCCACGAGAACAGACTGGCCGCCGAGGCGAACCTCGGCGACCTCCGCACCGGACTTCTTGTGAACCTTCCAGCGCTCGCCTGCCGAGTCGACGAGGCCGTCGGCGACCATCGCGCCGACGTTGTGCCTCGTCTTCTCGTACTTGGACCCGGGATTACCGAGTCCGACAATAATTTTCACCACTTAGGGATTTTCACCACTCGCGCAGAGCAGTCGGGGGTCGGATTACTCCGACTCCGCGGGAGCCTCGGCAGCCTCATCCTCGGCACCTTCGGCGTCGGCGTCGGAGGAGGTGGCCGCAGCCTGTGCCTCGTTGACGGCGACGATCAGGGTTTCCGGATCGGCGATCAGGGTGACGCCCTCCGGCAGGTCCAGGTCGGAGGCGTGGATCGCGGTGCCGGCCTCGGCACCCTCGACGCTGACGACGATCTGCTCGGGGATCGACAGGGCGTCGGCCTCGACCTCGACGACGCTGGCGTCGGAGGTGACCAGGGTGCCCGGTGCGGGGTCACCCTCGACGACGATGGCGACCTCGACGGTCACCTTCTCGCCGCGGCGGACGATGAGGAGGTCGGCGTGCTCGATGTAGTTGCGGATCGGGTGGACGTCGACCTGCTTGGTGAGCGCGAGCTGGCTGGTGCCCTCGATGTCGAGATCGATGATGGCGTTCAGGCCGTTGTTACGCAGGATCGCGGCGAAGTCGCGGGCCGGGAGGTGCAGGTGCTGCGGGTCGGTGCCGTGGCCGTAGAGCACGGCGGGAACGTTGCCCTCGCGACGTGCGCGGCGAGCGGCGCCCTTGCCCTTTTCGGTACGGGTGGTGACAGCCAGCTTCGAGGCCTGAGTAGCCATGGTGATCTCCTCTGATCAGTGGTTGCGGTCGTTCGTCCGTCGCGACGAGCAACGGGCACGGATACCGACCGCGGGCACCCACCGGGCCGCGTGAGGGCCCCGAGGAGACTGCGATGGTCGCGCCGATCACGGTGACTGGGTCACCCTCGCCGAGACAACGGGAGCAAGGATAGTCGATGACCTGCCGAGATGTCACATCGCGGCCCACAGCGAGCACCGTCCCGGCATACTGGGCTGCCATGACCTCACAGACCCCGATCGAGATCGTGACGGCCCTGCTCGACGCATTCGCGCGCGAGGACATCGCCGGTGCACTGGACACCATCGACGACGACATCGCCTACACCAACGTCTCGCTGCCGACCATCCACGGCAAGCGCAAGGTCGCCGGTGTGCTCGGCGGCGTCGCGAAGAAGTCGTGGGTGGGCTTCAACTACCGGATGCTCAACGCCAGTTCCGACGACGCGGGTGTCGTGCTCACCGAACGCGTCGACGAATTGCGTTTCGGGCGGCTGCATCTGCAGTTCTGGGTCTGCGGCCGCTTCGAGATCCGCGAGGGCCGGATCGTGGTGTGGCGCGACTACTTCGACTACTTCGACATGGCGAAGGGCCTGCTGCGCGGAATCGCGGCGCTGGCCCTGCCGTCGGTACAGAAGCCGCTGCCGATCGCCGCCTAACGGTTGAGCGGGCTGTAGAACACGAGCCCGTTGCCCTGGTTGTCGTACACCACGGCACGGCGCTCGTGCGCGTCGTCGTACGGACCCTTCACGATGGCGCCGCCGTCGGCCTCGATCGCCTTCGCCGCGGCATCGACATCGGCGGTCTTGATGCCGACGACGACCTTGCCGGGTATCGGGTGGTCGACTGCGGTGGCGAGCGCGATCGTCACCGGACCGCCGTCGAGGGCGGCGAAGTGGGCGCCGTCGCGGAACTTCAGCGACATGCCCAACGTCTCGGTGTAGAACTTGATCGACTCGTCCAGGTTCTCGGTGGACAGGATGATCATCTTCGCTTCGTAGCTCATGGAGCCGATGCTAACCGCGCTCGAGGGTTACCGGAACCCGCAATCCCGTTCTGGCACAGAGCTGTACACGATGGTCACCGGCCCGCGTGCGGGCGCGACGAAGGTCCCGTTCATCCGGGACCGACGCCCCTTCAGAGGATCTCGTCGAGCTTCTCGAACGGCCGCGGGATGCGGGTCCCCTTGTCGGTCACCACGATCGGGCGCTCGACGAGGATCGGATGTTCGACCATCGCGTCGAGGATCGCCTCGTCGGTGGCCGACGCGAGGTCGAGTTCTTTGTAGAGGGCTTCGCGCTTGCGCACGGCCTGCGCCGGGGTGAGCCCGGCGTCGGCGAGCAGTTGCACCAGCTGTTCGCGGGTGTAGGGCTCGTCGAGGTACTTGACGACGGCCGGCTCGATACCGGCGTCGCGGAGGGCCTGCAGCGCCTTGCGCGAGGTCGAGCACTTCGGGTTGTGATAGATCGTCGCGTCCACGAAAGACACCGTACCCAGCGCAAAGCGGCCCGGGCTCCAGAGGGGGAGAACCCGGACCGCTCGCGTACCCGTTCTGCGGGTGGGATCGCTACTCGGGGTCGAGTGCGAAGTCGTACTGCACGACGTTCCGGCCGTCGGCGTCGGGCTTCGGATCGAGGAGCAGTTCCGGCTTGGTTGCCGAGGCGACGTCGTCGTCGAGCCAGTCACCGCCCTTGAAGTACAGCTGGGTGATGATCGGATGCCGGCCCTTGGCTGCCACCCGCAGGTGCAGGTGCGCAGGTCGCCACGGGTGCCAGCCGGCGGCCTCGATGAACTTGCCGGTCGGTCCGTCGGTCGGGATCTGGTACGGCGCGGGCTGGATCGTGGTGATCTCGTAGCGGCCGTCACCGTCGGTGACCACGGTGCCGCGCAGGTTCCAAGCCGGGAGGTGCGGCGCGAACCCCGAGTAGTAGCCCTCGGCGTCGGCATGCCAGATCTCGATGGTTGCGCCGGCCATCGGGTTGCCGTCGAGGTCGGTGACCTGGCCGTGCATCACGAACGGCGTCTCGCGGGCGTCGACGCTGCGCATCGGCAGGGTGCAGCGTGCGGGCAGCAGCGGGGCGTCGGGGAGGTAGTACGGACCCTCGATGCTTCCCTTGGTGCCCGAGTACTTCCGCGAGTTGACCTCCTCGATGTCGTGTTCGACGAACACGTCGAGCAGCAGCGGCCACTCACCACCCTCGCCGACGTCGATGAGCCACTGCTTGAGGACGCGGTACTCGTCGTAGGTGATCTCGTACTTGTCGATCAGCGCGCTGAAACCGGCGAAGGCCTCGGATGCGATGGCCGACAGGCGTTCCGGCGTGGTGTCGGCGGTGAACCGGTGGCCGGCGAAGGCTGCGGTGGCGGCACTGCCGGAACCGGCGGCGGTCGGGGAGTCGACGCTGGGGGACCCGACGGGGGCCGGGGGTCGTTCGATGGTGGTCATGTGGTCTCCTGGTTCGAAAGCTGTGTGGTCGAGAAGAGCTGTGCCAGAGAGGGTCAGCGGTTGCCGAAGTAGCTGACGTCGTCGTTGCCGATCAGGTCCGGCACGGTCCAGCCGTCGAGGTCGTACTCGGACAGGCACTGCTCGGCAAGACCCTTCATCTCCCCGACGGTGCCGCGGGCGTCGGCGAACATGAGCAGCTCGGCCTTCACGCCCTCGTGGTTGCCGGCGTAGTTGCGCTCGTAGAGTTCGTGGCGGCCGCCGAACTCGCTGCCGATCGAATCCCACAGCGCCTTCATGACCTTCACGCGATCGACGGCGAGGATGCCGTCGGAACCGCGGACGTACTTGTCCAGGTACGGACGGACGTCAGGGCTCTTGAAGTCCGCCGAGCTCGACGGCAGGTAGATCAGCCCGGAGGCGACGTCCTGTTCGATGATCTCCTTGACGCGCGGGTAGCCCTGCTGGGCGAACATCCGGTAGGTCAGGCCGTACTCGAGCTTGGGGATGACCGTGTCGCCGATCCACGGCTCGGGGTTGTTGACCATGGCATCGCTCAACGACCAGAACAGGTTTCGCCAACCGATGACCTCACCGACGCGGGTCTGCACGCCGCGGAACCCGCCCGCGCCGGTGCAGTCGAGCGCCTTGAGGAGCAGCCCGGCGATGAAGTCGAGTTTGACCGCGAGACGGGTACAGCCCTGCAGGGTGAAGCGGGGGAGGAAGCCGGACTGCGGGAAGAAGGCGTTGATCTTGTCGACGTCGCCGTACATGAAGACGTTCTCCCAGGGCACGAGCACCTTGTCGAAGACGAAGATGGTGTCGTTCTCGTCCATCCGGCTCGACAGCGGGTAGTCGAACGGGGTGCCCATGACGGCGGCCTGCTGGGTGTACGACGAGCGGCAGATGAGCTTCACGCCCGGGGCGTCCATCGGCACGGTGCAGATGAGGGCGAACTGCTTCTTCTTGATCGGCAGGCCGTAGTGGGAGATGAAGTTGTAGTTGGTGATCGCCGAACCGGTGGCGACGACCTTGGCGCCGGAGACGATGAGGCCGGCGTCGGTCTCCTTCTCCACCTTCATGAACACATCGCCGACCTCGTCCGGCGGCAGTTGGCGATCGACCGGCGGGTTGATGATCGCGTGGTTCCAGTACAGGACCTTCTCCTGCGATTCCTTGTACCAGCGTTCGGCGTTGGCCTGGAACGGTGCGTACAGCTCGGAGTTGGCGTGCAGGGTGCCGAGGAAGCTGGCCTTGTAGTCGGGG
>NZ_JSYC01000040.1:0-61929 GCF_054823965.1 Gordonia sp. GN26
ACGCCGGTTGAGTGGCGACGAGCGCAGCGAGGAGCTGTATCGAAACCAGCCCTGCCCGACGCGATTCAGCAACAGGTATCGCTCAGCGGAACCTTTTGCTGAATCAGCTGCGTCGTCGACCGTCCGGCCGCAGGTCCGCGACCGCGGCGACGGCGTAGGTCAGTGCGTAGTCGGCGTCGGCGGCCTGGCCCTTGACGTCGCCGTTGAGTTTCGCAACTACCCCGACCGCGCGGGCGATCGACTCCGAGTCCCACGCCTTGGCCTTCGCCTGCACGCTCTTGACCCGGTTCGGCGGCATGCCGAGTTCGGAGGCGGCGGCGAAATGATCGATCGAACCCATCGGCCGGATGCGGGCGATGGCGTGGACGGCTTCGGCGAGGGCATCGGCCAGCAGGACGCGCGGCACACCGTGGTGCAGCGCCCAGGCGAGTGACTCGAGCGCTCCGGCCCTGTCCCCCAGGACCGCCTTGTCGGCGACCTCGAAACCGGTCACCTCGGACCGGCCCTGGTAGTACAGCTGCACGCTCTCGCGGTTCACCTTGCCGCCGGTGTCGGCGACGAGCTGCGCACACGCGGCAGCGAGTTCGCGCAGTTCCGAACCCACGCTTTCGACGACCTGCTCGACGACGTCGGCGCTGACCTTCACACCTAGCGACCGGAACTCGTTGCGGACGAAGGTCATCCGGTCCGACGCCCATTTCGGTGCGGTGGTCGCATGCTCGACGGCTCCGGCCTTCTTCAACGCCGGCACCATCGACTTGGCACGTCCGCCACCGGTGTGGATCACCATCAGCGTGATGCCCTCGGGCAGGGATGAGGCCGTCGCCGCGATGAGCGCCGCCGGCTCCTTGCCCGCTTCGGCGGCGGACTCGACGACGACGATGCGTTCCTCGGCGAACAACGACGGGCTCAGCAACTCGGCGAGCTCGTGTTCGCTGACGTCACCCGCTCGGACCCGGGTCACCGGGACCGGGGTGCCCGCCTCCTTCGACGTCGCCTCGGCGACCCCGGAGATCACCCGGCCGGTCAGGAAGTCGTCGTCTCCGAAAAGCAGGTGCAGGCGATCGGTCACGTGCTCATCGTGCCAGATCGGGCCGACACGGGTTCGCGGGTGTGGCCGGTCCGCCCCCGCTGAAATCCGCCCCCGGAAAGCGCCCTGTGCAGCGGCTCCGACGACGTATTGTCGGCCGCGGCCCGCTGGAGGGTCGTTTCCAGGGGCGGATTCCGGGGGCGGATTTCAGGCGGCGACTCATGCCGGTCCCGCCAACCCGTTCTCCAGCGCATACAGGCTCGCGCCCACCCGGTTCGACGCCCCGATCTTCGTGTACGTCCGCTCGACGTGGTTGCGCACGGTCTTCTCGCTCAACACCAGCTTCGACGCGATCTCCCGGTTGGTCAGCCCACGCGCGACGAGTCCGAGGATCTCCCGCTCCCTCGGTGTGAGCGCGTCGGTGCGTCGTGCCCGGGCCCGCGCGTGACCCGCGGCGGCGAGGACTGCCTCGACGCAGTCGGCGTCGAGCTCACCGCGATGGGCACGGCGCTCGAGCCGTGCAGCCGCCTCGTCCGTCGACATCGCCTCCCGATACGGCCGTGGCTCGACCGCCGACCGATACGCGACCGCGGCAGCAAGAATGCGTTCCGGCTGCCCGAGCGCCGGTCCGCTGAGTCCCAGCGGATAGCCGGTGCCGTCGAGGTGCTCGTGGTGGGTGCGGGCGATGCGTGCCACGTCCCGGAGCCCGGGGATGCGCGTGAGGACGCGGTCGGTGAGATACGGGTGCATGCGAACGCGCTCCCACTCCGCCGCGGTGAGGTCGCCGGCCTTCGACCAGATCTGGTTCGACACCCCGATCCGCCCGACGTCATGGAGACAGCCCGCACGACGGGTCTCGTCGATCTCCGACCGCTCGAGACCGAGGTGTCCGGCAGCCGATTCCGCCAACGTCGATACCCCGCGTGAATGCCCCAGCGCGAAGGGACATTTCAGATCGACGAAATCTCCGATGGCCAGCAGAAGGTGATCGAGTCCCGGATCGTCGAGACGCAACTCGGCATCCGGCGCGATGGCCAGCGCCAGTTCCCACGGGTCATCGGAGTCCGCCGGGAACAGTTCAGCGGGATCGTCGACGAACACATCGACGACGTCGGGATCGAAATGCCCACCCCGCCGGCTCCGCGCCATCGCGACCGCACCGTCGAGGCCATACGTGCGCTGATGGACCTCGGCCATGTCCGCGAGTTGTGCCACCCGCATCTCGATCGGGATCTCCGCGCCGGACATCCCGCTGGGAAGCCCTCCCCCGTCGAACCGCTCGAAGGTGTACGTAATCGCCTGTTCCACGTCGGGCCCCAGTCCGATGTGGGCGGCCAATGCAGCCGCCGACAGGCAATGCGAGTGCACGAGTGCCGCGAAGTTGCCGCGTGAATCCCGTAAGAGTTCGGCCATGATCTTCATCCGATGCGGAAGTGATTCTCCGCGACCGAGATTGCCGACGAGGAAACGTAGGTACGGAAGCCCCGACCAGTCGACGAGATAGGCGTCGCGACGCACCGCGATGTCGTCGCCGAACCAGCGCGCATACTCGGCGGAATCGGCATGACAACCGATCCACATCACCAGCGTCGCGTAGTACACCGTGTCCTGCTGCGAGCGGTCGAGCCCGAGCCGGCGTGCCAATCGTGTGGCGACGACCGCAGACCGCAGCATGTGCTCGGCGGGCTGGCCGAGCCCGAGGTCGATGGCGACCGACAGGCCGGCCAGCACCTCGACACGACGCGGCAGCACCGTCTGCGGGCTCATGGCGTTCATTGTCGCCCTCATCGCCTCGGGTGTCAGCCGACCTGTGCGTGCGTCCGCGACGACGCTCGACGCGTACGTAGCCCGGGCACCAGCATCGGGACGTGACGCCGATACTCGACGTAGTCGTCCCCGAACGACCGGATCAGATCCCGTTCCTCGAGGTGAATTCCGACGAAGATGTATCCCGTCGTCGCGCACGCGAACACGAGATGTCCGACGGTCATCGTCGGGGTCACCCAGAATGCGATGACGAAGCCCAGGTAGATCGGATGACGCACGATCCCGTACCAGAGGGGCGTGATGAACCGATACGGCGGGAGCGGCCGCCGACGTGCGTGGGCGACCACCTGCCGCAGACCGAACAGGTCGAAGTGGTTGATGAGGAACGTCGAGGTCAGGACGAGAACCCAGCCGAACAGCGACACCGCGACGAGGATCCACCGCAGGGCGGGGATGGAGACATCCCAGACGGTGGCGGTGATCGGGTGCCACCACCACAGGAGGGCTGCCAGGCATGCCGTGGCCGCCAGAACGTAGGTGCTGCGCTCGATCGGTTGCGGCACGATTAGCGTCCACCGTCGTTTGAATCCGTCGCGCGCCATGACGCTGTGTTGTGCGGCGAACAGTGTCAGCAGTCCGAGGTCGATCGTCAGCGCGGTCACGACGCCCGCCGACGGCCCGCCGCGGTCGATGGTCCGCGGCACGATCTCGACGCCTCCGATCACGATCGAGGCATCCTCGACAAAGGCGATGGCCCACAGGAACACCACCAGGAAGGCGACGTAGGCCGCCACCCCGTAGGCGAGGTACCCGGTGCGCGTGAGAAGACTTGTCGGCGGGACGGTATCAGTTGTCGAGGCGGTCTCTGTCGTGGTCATGTCTGAACTCCTGTGTCGGTGAGATGTTGGTGAGTGTCTGCGGTGTCGGGTGCATCGAAGGCCGATCGTCCGACGAAGAACAGTCCGCGTTGCGGGAGCGGGATGTCGCCGACGCTGATCTGCTCGTCGAGTGGTGCGGGAGCGCCGAAGTCCTGGCCGTCGAGCGATGCCCGGCTGTCGGCGACACGCCAGACATACAGCGGCGTGCCGCGGAACTCCGGTCCGTTGGGGGTTCGTGCGCACATCCGGATCCGGCCGGCGCGCAACATCACGGTCGCCATCGGCCCGATTGCATGCAGCAGGGCCCGGCTATGCCACGCTGCGGCCGGCGTCGCACCGCTCAGGGCGGTCATCAGGCTCGTCGCCGGTGACGAGGTCAGCTCGATCTGCCAGCGGAACGTCTCGCCCATCGCCACCTCGATGGTCCGGTCGTCGTTCCATCCGACGTCGATCGAGGGAACGTAGCGGGTGGTCGCCCCCTTACCGAAGTAGCGTGGGCAACTCTGTTCGGGCTCGGTCGTCGTGTAGATCGTCCAGTGCCCGTTCGGATTCCGATGCCAGACGGACCGGTACGCGGGCCCGATGGAACTGGCGATCATTTCGCGCAGGGCCAGATAGTGGCCCGACGCGAACGGCAATCCCATGACGCCGTATCCGGCGAATCGTTCGTCGCTGGTATCCACGAGCTGAGGGTGGGCGTGCAGGTCGGCGACGACCTGACGGGGTGTCTGTGTGTTCATGACCCCAGCGTCGTCCGCGCCCACCTCACCCGCGTGGGGCATCTGCCTCATCTTCCGTTTCGAATCCCTCTCGGGCTCGCAGAAAACCACCCCCGGAAAGCGCCCTGTGCAGCGACGTCGGCGACATAGTGTCGACGGCCAGTTTCTGGAGGGCGCATCCTGGGGGTGGTTCCCAGGGGCGAATCTCAGGGGCGGTTTTCATGCCCACGGCATCTCGACACTCGCCCACCCGGGCCCACCGAGGACGTGCGCGCACCCGACCATCCACCACAGCTCCGGCCCGAGTGCGCGGACCAGCAGTTCCGCGATCCCCGCGCCGAACCCGTCCGGCGGCCCGATCGCACCCACGAGGGCGGCGACGGTACCGACCACGCTGATGATCGCGACGACCGGCGCGACGAGCAGATTCGCCACGATCCCGACCACCGACAACCGACCCGTGACCAGCACGACGATCGGCGCGGTGACCACCTGCGCGGCGACCGCCATCGCGATCACCTCCGCCAGCCCAGTCGGACATCGCCACGCCCGCAACCGGTCCCGAAGACGCGGCGCCCACAGCACGATGGCGCACGTGGCCGCCACCGACAGCGCGAAACCCGGTTGCAGGGCGAGTTCGGGCCACCACAGCAGGCCACCGATCACCGCGGCCCCGAGAGCCGGCATCGACTGCGAGCGCCGCGACGCGAACAGCGCCAGCACCCCGACCGCCCCCATCAGCGCAGCCCGCAGCACGCTCGGCGTGGGTCGGACGAGCATCACGAACCCGACGATCACCACGAGCCCGATCACCGCCGCCGCGCGAGGTGGCACCCCGATGCTCCGGACGATGAGAAGCGCCGCACCGCAGACGATTGCGAAGTTCGCTCCCGACACGGCCGTGAGATGGCTGAGCCCGGCGGCGCGGAAGTCGTCGCGCAGGTCCTCGTCGACGCCGCTCTCGTCACCGATCACCAGCCCCGGCAGCAGACCCGCTGCCTCTGGTTCGAGGCCGCGGGTGGCCACCAGTTGGAGGCGCTGCCGGATCGAACCGGCGACTCGCTGATACGTGGGCGGTTCACCGACCAGCTTCGGAGTCGAAGCCGTCACCGATGCTACGAGCAGGGTTCGGTCCGGCGGTGCCCGCACCTTCACGACCGCGACAACCCGCTGGCCGGGCAACAACCCCGACCATGCCTGTGCCGCACCGCGCAGGTCTGCAGCTGCGCTCGTAACCCGCTGACCGCCGATCTGTTCGACCTCCACTCGTGCCCGGATGCGTCCCTGACCGACGGGGCCGATCGGGGTCGGATCGCTGCGGAGGGTCATGACCGCCGTAGCCTTTCCCGACACATGCGCCAACGGATGATCGGCGCGCACTTCCTGCCGGAGAGCGAGCGATGCCGCACACGCAGCGGCCAGGCCGGCTCCCACGACCACGAGCCCCACCACTCCCCAACCAAACCGGCGGGAGCCGAACGCACCGGCGACGGCGACCACCGACCCGATGATCGCGATGCCGACGCTCACACCAACCGGGGCCACCAGACCGCACGCCGTCACCGACCACACCATCACCGCCGGCACGAGCAGCCGGAAGTCCATCGTCAAACCGTCACGTGGTCACGCAGTTTCGCCAGTCGCGCCGGGCCGATCCCGTCGACCTCGGCGAGCTGGTCCACCGACGAGAAGCGCCCGTTGCGCTCTCGCCAGTCGAGGATCGCCTTCGCCGTCACCGGTCCGATGCCGGGCAGCGCATCCAACTCCGTCTCGGTCGCCGTGTTCAGGTCGACCCGACCGCCGGGTGCGGCCGCCGACGACTCGGATGGTGGACCGCTCGGACCCGCAGAGGGACCGGGTGCCGCTGATGCGCCGTCCGCACCGACCACCGCGCTGCGCATCGACATCTGACCATCGCCACCGGCGTAACCGACGAGCACCTGATCCCCGTCTCGCAGCACCTGGGCGAGATTCAGCGACAACAGGTCCGCACCCTTGCGCGCCCCTCCGGCCTGATCGATCGCCTCCGCCACCCTGGCGCCGGGAGCCAGCCGCACCAGTCCCGGTTTGTTCACCAGCCCGACGACACTCACCACCAGTTGCGCCGGCGTCGTACTGGGTGGTGGAACCGGGGGTGCGGAAACGTCGGTCCTCGACGACGGTCCGGCCGTGCCGAAGTCCACCACCGGTGTCGTATCTGTTCCGCGGAACAGTCCGAATCCGGCCACGACGCAGGCGATCACCCCGACCGCGATCAGTGCGATCGCCGCGGGCGGTGCCAAGGCAAAGCGTCGACGCGGAACGGGATCGTCGTCCTCGTCCCAGTCCCCTCCCACCCGGTCATCGTGGGGGTCGAAGACCTCGTCGAACCGCCCGAGCCGGTCGGGCCGGTCGGGCCGTGGTCGCGACGGTGGCGGTGCCGGCGCCGCATCCAGCCACGTCGGCATCCCGCCGATCCCCCAGCCGGGATGTTCGGCTTCCTCGACCGCGACAGCTGCCGCGACCGGGTCGACGACACCGGGCGGTGGGTCGGATTCGGCGGCGGCCGGCGACAGGTCCCGCCGCGCCGGCGACTCGACGACCGGTCCCAGACGGTCCAGCGGATTCCGCCGTCCTGATGCGCTCATGGCGCCACACGCTAGGGCGTTTCAGCGCCGAATCGACCTGGGAAAGCGGGCAGCCGAGAGATCTGTGGACAGCAACCAGACTGTGCACCGGTCCCGGCTCGAGTCGCGCGCGACGTCGATCCGCACACGCGAACTCGACCGACGTCGTGCCGTCGGAGCGATGTCGCATGCGACATCATTCCGGCCGCGGGACCGGCTCAGTCTTCCTCGAGTCCGTCGATCGGTTCGAGATGCGAAGCGATGACGATGCCCACCGATCCCGGGCCCACGTGGGAGCCGAGGATCGGTCCAAGGTCGACGGTCAGCTCGGACGTCACCATTCGCAGCCGGTTTCGGAGTGTGGCGAGGACCTCCGCCGCGACGTCGGGGGTCTCACAGTGCTGGACGCCGACCGTGACCGCGCGTCCGCCGGCCGACTCGACGGCCGCGTCGACCATCTTGTCGAGGGCTTTGGAGAAGGTGCGGTGACGCTCCTTGAGCTGGAGCGTGCCGTCGACCATGTGCAGGATCGGCTTGATCGACAGCGCCGAACCGAAGAGCTTGCCGGCGGCGGAGATCCGGCCGCTCTGGCGCAGGTTGTCGAGCTGTTGGACACACAGCAGTGAGTCGACGGTCGCGGCCTGCCGGATCGCGGACTCGTACACGCGATCCCGATCGGCGCCGTCCGCGGACGCCTGTGCCGCCGCGATGGCCGTGAAACCCACTGCGAGACCGACAGATCGGGAGTCGACGATGCGGACCTGCCCGGAGAACTTCTCCGCCGCCAGCCGCGCCGAACTCCAGGTGCCGGACAATTTCCGCGACATGTGCACGGCCACCACGCCGGCACCTTCGCTCGCTTCGAGTGCCGACTCGTAGTACTCGGTCAGCTCGCTCGGATTGGCACCCGAGGTGGTCACTCCCGGCGTCGAGACGACATCCTCCGGGATGTGGTCGACGCCCTCGCGGTAATCCTTGTCCTCGATCGTGAGATGCAGCGGGACCTGCCGGATCCCGTATCGCTCGGTGACCGCTTCCGGTAACCGAGACGACGAATCTGTGACGACGACGACAGGCACCCGTCTACGTTAGCCGGTTCACCGGTCGGACCTCACATGGGAGTCACGACCTCCGCCTACTACGTGTTCGCCCGGCTCTTCTCGACCACGGGCGCCACCAGATCGGCGATCTGTCGATGGCAGGAGAAGCCCCAGTGGATGCCGTCCGGGTTCATCTCCGCCGCCGGATCCCAGAAGGCATCCCGGGTCACGGGATAGAAGTCGACGCAGGGCAATCCGTGCTGCTCGGCCCACCGCGCGATCGCCGCCGTCGTCGGGATCCGGCCCGTGTGGACATAGCCGTAGTACGGGCTGCGATGCGTCGGCGGCAGGCACACGACGATCGGCAGATCCGGACGGAGCTGTGTGAGGGCCTCACGGATCTTGTCGAGGTACTCGACGGTCACCTTCGGCGGCAGCGCCAGCGGCCACCCCAGACGCGAACCACGGGGTTGCACCCACGAGTACGCGTCACGGACCAACTGCCGCAGTCGATTCGGCCGCACATAGCGGATCTGCTCGCGCAGCGCGGTCGGCAAGGGCGAGGGCAACGTGTCCATGCCGCCGAACGCCAGGACGACGACGTCGGTGTGCGGCACGGTCGCCCAGATGTTCGGGTCCTGGGTCAGCGCCCACCAGACGTCACGGCTCGTCCAGCCGATCCGGCCGAACAGCTTCACCGGCAGACCCACCTCGGCTCCGACCAGCGACGGCCAGATCCGCGGGTCGTTCGCGGGCAACCCGCCGACCGGGCCGTAGTAGGCCAGCGAGTCGGACAGGACCATCATGCAGCGCTCCCCCGACGGGGCGCCGCCGTTCACGTCGGTCACTGAACGGCGGGGTCCGAGTCCTCGGCCGACGCGTTCCACACGTCCAGCCGCCACCGCGGAAGGTCGCCGGGCGCACCGTGGCCCGACAGCTGCACCCAGCTCGTGTTCGCGAGACCACCGAAGACCGGCCAGTTGTCCACCGGCAGACCGAGAAGCGCCGCCGTCATCGCCGCGATCACCCCTCCATGGGCCACCAGCACCACCGGAGCCTCGGGATTGTCGCCGACACCCCAGTCGGGCAACTGCTCGATCAGCTCGTCGACCAGCGGGGTGGAGCGCCTCGCCACGTCGACGCGGCTCTCACCGCCCGGCGGCGTCCACGTCGCGTCGTCGCGCCACACCGCACGCGCGCCCGGCATGACCTCGTCGACATCGAGATGCGTCAGGCCCTGCCACTCGCCGAGATGCGTCTCACGAAGACGCACATCGGTTGTCACCGCCAGTCCGGTTCGCTGGGCGAGCGCCTCCGCGGTGTCGCGGGCGCGCTTCAGATCCGACGACCAGATCACCAGCGGCTGTCGCTTCGCCAGTTCGATGGCGGCCGAATTCGCCTGCCGCACACCGAGCTCGGACAGGTCGGTGTCGAGCTGTCCCTGCATACGGCTACCCGCGTTGTACTCGGTCTGCCCGTGGCGCAACAGGATCAGCCGCCGGACGACCGGGGTCAGACGTTCGACCGCGGTGTCGTGGGTGTCGGGACCCCCGCTCACGAAAGTCCTTCGACCTCGACGACCGGGCAGTCCTTCCACAGACTCTCCAGCGCGTAGAACCGGCGCTCGTCGGTGTGCTGGATGTGCACGACGATGTCCGCGTAATCGAGCAGCGCCCAACGTCCCTCACGGGTGCCCTCGCGGCGCAGCGGCTTGTGACCGGCCTCGCGCAGCTTCTCCTCGACCTCGTCGACGATCGAATTGACCTGTCGCTCGTTGTCCGCCGACGCGATGACGAAGGCGTCGGTGATCACCAACTGTTCCGACACATCGATCACGGTCACCTCATGGGCGAGCTTCTCCGCGGCCGCCAGAGCAGCCACCTTGGCCATCTCCAACGCTTCAGCTGACGCAGTCACACAAGTCCTCTCGAAAATTCACTTACGGGTCGACGCCCGGTCCGCCCCGGGTGCAGGCTCCTCGTAGCCCACCCGCTCCGCTCCCGGTGCAGCTACTCCGGGCGACGACGCCCGAGGCGCACGATACAGCTTCCGCTTGGCTATGTACTGCACGACGCCGTCGGGCACCAGGTACCAGACCGGGCGGCCCTTCGCCGCACGCGTGCGGCATTCCGTCGAGGAGATCGCCAGCGCCGGGATCTCCAGCAGGTGCAGCGTGTCATCGGGCATCTGCTCGAGGTGCTGGGCCAGGTGCGTGGCGTCGAGTTCGTAACCGGGCCGGCTCACGCCCACGAAGCGGGCGAGGTCGAACAGTTCTTCCCAATCCTGCCAGGACAGGATCGATTCCAGCGCATCGGCGCCGGTGATGAAGTACAGCTGCGCGTCGGGCAGTTGCTTCCGCAGGTCGCGCAACGTGTCGACGGTGTAGGTGTCGCCGTCGCGGTCGATGTCGACGCGACTGACGCTGAACTGCGGATTCGACGCCGTGGCGATGACCGTCATCAGGTAGCGGTCCTCGGGCGGACTCACCATCGTGTGCTCGCCGAGCTTCTGCCATGGGCGCCCGGTCGGGACGAAGATCACCTCGTCGAGGTCGAAGCGATGAGCGACCTCGCTGGCCGCGACGAGGTGTCCGTTGTGGATCGGATCGAACGTGCCACCCATCACGCCGATGCGGCGCGCACGGTGGCGGTCGGTTGACATGGATGGTCAGTCTACGCGGTGACGCCGCGGTCAGATCGGCAGCAGGTCGGCGATGACCGTGCCGAGCTGCGTCGCGTTGCGGCATTCGAACATGTCGATGACCTCCGCGTAGTCGGTGGCGGCCGAGTCACCGGTCCCCCAGTGCTCTCTGGCCTCGGGGTTCAGCCAGTACGCGTGGCGGGCGCGGTCGACGAGTTCGGCGAGGGCGTCGACGTGGGCGTCGTGGTAGTTGTTGCGGCCGTCGCCGAGGACCAGCAGCGCTCCTCGATGCGTCAGCGTCTCGGCGTAGTCGCCGACGAAACCGGCGAGCATGTTGCCGTAGTCGGAATGCCCGTCGCGCGTGGAGATCCGCGCAGTCGAGATCATGTGGTGCATCGCCGCGCCGAAATCCTCTTCGCCGTGGTCGAAGAACTCGGTCACCTCGTCGACGGTGTCGACGAACGCGAACACCCGCACCTTCGAGAACTGTTGGCGCAGTGCGTACACCAGCCGCAGCGTGAACTGACTGAAGCCGGCGACCGACCCCGACACATCGCAGATGATGATCAGCTCGGGGCGGCCGGGACGCGGCTTGCGGTGACTGAGTTCGATCGGGACACCGCCGGTGGACATCGACGCACGCAGCGTTTTGCGAACGTCCACCGCACCGCGATGGGCCCGGCGTCGTCGGGTCTCGAGCTTTGCCGCGAGCAGCCGGGCCAACGGCTCGATGGTCTTGCGGATCTCCACCTGTTCCTTGGCGCCGGCGGAGAGGAAGTTGACGTTCTCCGGCAGCGGCGGCACCGCGTAGGCCCCGACCTTGTCGCGGCCGTTGCGGTCGGCCATCCGACGCTGCGTCTCGCGTTCGATCGCTGCCCGCAGATCGGCGGCCTTCTGGCGGGCGGCCTGCCGGTACAGCGGCTCGGTGCCCGGTCGGCCACCTTCGCCCTCGCCGTCCCCGGCCATCGCCGCGGCGATCTTGGCGATCAGCGTCTGCGGGCTCACCGCGGAGATCGCCTGGTACGCCGAGAAGGCCTCACCCTTCGTGGAGCCATAGCGTCCCAGCTCGTCGACGATCATCGCGATCGCCTGCTCGAGCCGGCCGTCACTGGCCGCCGCGTCGTCGGCCAGCATCTCGGCGAGCGCGTCACGCACGGCCTCGACATCGAGGTTGCCCTCCTCGTCGCGTGGCAGATCCTCCGTGACGGTGCGCATTCCGGCTCCCACCGGGAACCACAGATCGAAGACGCGGTCGAACACCCCGCGATGCGCATTGTCGACGAGCAGCGTGGTCGCCAACCCCTCGCGGAGACGCGAGCGCTCCAGCAGGTCGAGGACCTCCATCGCGCTCGCCGCGTCGATCAGCGCCGACGGCCCCACGACGATCCCGCGACGACGCAGCTCGTCGACGAAATCGGTGAGGTGCGCGACGAGCGGAGTCGTCATCAGCCCAGCTTGAGTTCTTTGAGAGCCGTCTTCAGGTCGGGCCGGTGCTTGAGCACCACCCCGAGCGTGCGCGCGATGAGACCGTCGTCGAGGCCCCCGCGCTTGGTGTCGGCCTGCTCGCCCGCGCCGAGTGCAAGCAAGGTGTTGGCCCAGTCGATCGTCTCGGCCACCGACGGCTTCTTACGGATGTCCAGCGTCCGCAGCACGCCGACGATGCGGACGAGTTCCGCGCTCAGCGACGACGACAGGTTCGGTACCCGCGATGCGAGGATCTCCTTCTCCCGCTCGGCATCAGGGAAGTCGATGTAGAGGTACAGGCAGCGGCGCTTGAGCGCCTCGGACAGTTCGCGCGTGGCGTTGGAGGTGAGCAGCACGATCGGACGGCGCTGCGCGGCAACGGTTCCCATCTCGGGAATGGTGATCGCGAAGTCGCTGAGCACCTCGAGGAGCAGACCTTCCATGTCGACGTCGGCCTTGTCGACCTCGTCGATCAGCAGCACGGTCGAACCCTCGCGCGAGATCGCCTTGAGCAGCGGACGCGGCAGCAGGAACTCGTCGGAGAAGATGTCGGTCTTCGCCTCGTCCCAGGCGCGGTTGCCGGTGGCCTGGATGTGCAGGATCTGCTTGGCGTGGTTCCACTCGTAAAGAGCGCGTGCCTCGTCGATGCCCTCGTAGCACTGCAGGCGGACGAGTTCGGCGTCCGTGGCCGCGGCGATCGACTTGGCCAGCTCGGTCTTGCCGACACCCGCGGGCCCCTCGACCAGGAGCGGCTTGCCCAGACGGTCGGCGAGGAAGGTCGACGTCGCGGTAGCGTCGTCGGCGAGATAGCCGGTCGCACGCAGCTTCGCGACGACGTCGTCGACGGAGGTGAACGACGGGACAACCTGCGGTCCGGAGCCGGTGTACTCGGCGGGGGTCGTCATCAGGCCGGCCGAACGTGGCCGTTGCCCCAGACCAGCCACTTGGTGGAGGTCAGTTCCGGCAAGCCCATCGGGCCGCGGGCGTGCAGCTTCTGGGTGGAGATGCCGATCTCGGCGCCGAACCCGAACTGCTCGCCGTCGGTGAAGGCCGTCGAGGCGTTGACCATGACTGCGGCGGCGTCGACGCGGCGGGTGAACTCGTCCGCGGCCGCGAGGTCGGTGGTGATGATCGCCTCGGTGTGCCCGGTGCCGTAGGTGTCGATGTGTGAGACCGCGGCGTCGAGATCGTCGACGATCTTCAGCGCGATGTCCATCGACAGGTACTCCTTGCGCCAGTCGTCCTCGGTGGCCGGTTCCATGCCGGGCTCGTCTCCGTGGATGACAACACCCTGCGACTGGAGCACCTGGGTGATCCGGGGCAGCGCGTCGACGGCGACGGCCTTGTCGACGAGGACGGTCTCGGCGGTGTTGCAGACACTCGGCCGACGCGTCTTGGAGTTGAGGATGACGCGGACGGCGACGTCGAGGTCGGCGAGGGCGTGCACGTAGACGTGGCAGTTGCCGACGCCGGTCTCGATGGTCGGGACGGTCGCATTGGAGACGACGGCCTCGATGAGTCCGGCACCGCCCCGCGGGATCACGACGTCGACGAGCCCGCGGGCGCGGATGAGCGCGGTGACGCTCGAGCGGTCCTCGCTGGGCAGCAACGACACCGCGTCGGCACTGACCCCCTTGGAGGACAAGGTCTCCCGCAGGATGCGGACGAGTTCGGCGTTCGACGACCGCGCCGACGACGAGCCGCGGAGCAGCACTGCGTTACCGGACTTGAAGGCGATGCCGAAGGCGTCGACGGTGACGTTGGGACGAGCTTCGTAGACGATGCCGACAACGCCGAGAGGAACCCGGAGCTGTCGGAGCTGGAGCCCGTTGGGCAGGGTCTTGCCGGCGACGATCTCGCCGATAGGGTCCGGCAGGACCGCGACCTGCCGCAGACCGTTGGCGATGCCGACGACGCGGGATGCATCGAGACGCAGGCGGTCGAGCAGGCTCGCCTCGGTGTCCGCCTCCTCGGCGCGCTGGATGTCCTCGGCATTGGCCGCGAGGATCGTCTCCGTGGCGGCCTCGATGGCGTCGGCGGCCGCGAGCAGGACATCGTTCTTGTCCGCCGTCGTCAGTCCACCCAGTGAGCGGGATGCCGTTTTCGCAGCTCTGGCGAGTCCGAGGACGACCTTCTCGGTGTCGGACTCGCCGGTTGCGACGGAGGGCTCTGCGGTGGGTGCGCTCATCAACTTCCTCGACTTCGCGGGTGGTCGCCGCGACGAGGTCGTCGCGGGAGATATGCCGTTCTCAAGAGTAGCGCCGGGCCGAGCCCGTCCCCAAAGGAGATTCGTCCGGTCAGGCTCGCGACCACCACTTGGAACGTCGGGACGGCTCTTGCTCGTGCCCGTCGCACCACTGAGAAGCGGGAACGCGACGCTTGAGTTGGTCGACGTGGCTGCCACAGCCCGACCAGGTCGTCTTGCCACACGTTGGGCACTTCACCGGTGAACACATGCTCTCGGTCCTTACGTTCGAGTTCGAGACAACGACGCCACTATACCCCAGGGGGTATAGTGGCGTCGTTGTCGATCCCGGGCGTTCACACGTCCCCTGCAGAAGGAAGACCCATGACACGCGCAACCGGTACTCACGAGCCCCGACTGACGGTGGAAAGAATGGTGCCCGCGCTCGCGGGCGTCATGGTGACGATCAGCGTCATCCTCGTGCTGACGGTGTCCCCATGGTGGACCGTGCTCACTCTGTTCGTCGCCGCGAACCTGCTGCTCTACAGCGCGGTCGGATGGTGCCCGGCCAGCCTGCTGATGGCGAAGGCCGGGCTGCCCCGCGCCGCTTACCCCAGCTAGCGCCGCACACACATCACGCCGGCGCGCGCCGGCGATCACCGAAGAGGGAGGGCCCCACAGCCCTCTCTCTTCCGCCCCGCGCCCATCACCACATCAGCCCGCGCGTCGTCACGCCAGGGCGAGGAACAACTTCTCCAGTTCGGCTTCGGACAACGGCGGCTGTTCGCCGTCAGCGGCCTCGATACATTGCCGCATCCCCGATGCAACGATCTTGAACCCTGCGCGGTCGAGCGCGCGTGACACCGCCGCGAGCTGCGTGACCACGTCCGCGCAGTCCCGACCCGCCTCGATCATGGCGATCACGCCCGCAAGCTGGCCCTGAGCGCGTCGAAGCCGATTCAGGACAGCACCCATCGCCTCGTCGTCGACGGCCGCACGGGCCCTCCCATCACTGGTCATTCCGACCTCTCCTGTCTCGGCATTCCGCCGTTTCCGCAACCGATCGATATCGGCCCCTTGACCAAGGATACCCCCAGGGGTATGTTCGACGCCAGATCGGATACCCCTAGGGGTATAAACGAAAGGATTCTCATGTCGTCGAATTCGGCCTTGTCCGAAGACGAAGCAGCACCTGATACCTCGGGTCCCACAGCCGGGCTCCTCGGACGCTGGGGCGCGACGATGGCGGGTCGCGCCCGTTGGGTCTTCGGCGTCTGGGTACTGCTCCTGGTGGTCCTGGGAGCGGCGGCACCCTCGGTGTTCTCCTCCCTCGCCGGCGCCGGATGGCAGGCCAACGGGTCCGAGTCCGTCCAGGTCCGCGAGCTGGCCCAACAGCATTTCGGCGGGAACTCCTCGGCCGCGGTCCAGGTGGTCGTCCACTCCGACCGCGATCGCGTGGAGAGTCCCGCGGTCCAGGCCGTCGTCGGACAGATCACCGAACTCGCGGCGACCGATGACCGATTCGCCAAGGTCGTGCCACCACAACCGGGGATGTCCATCAGCCCCGATGGTCACACCGGCATCGTCATCATCGGCGCTGCCGCCAACACCGACGACATGGTGCGGGCGGTCGACGAACACAAAGACGATCTGACCGGTCTGTCCGGAAACGGCGTCGAGGTCTACCCGACCGGCGCGTCGGCGTTGTGGAGTGACTTCAACAAGGCCAACCACGACGCGATGATCAAGGCCGAATTGTTCTCCTGGCCGGTCACTTTGACGATCATGGTGCTGGCCTTCGGGTCGCTGGTCGCGGCCGGACTTCCCTTGCTGCTGACCATCGCCGGACTCGTCGCCTCCGCCGGCGGACTGGTCCTGCTCAACCAGGTCACCCCGATCTCGGTGTGGGCGATCAACTTCGCCATGATGTTCGCCCTGGCCCTGGGCATCGACTACGCCCTGTTCATCGTGTCGCGCTTCCGCGATGCCATGCGCGGTTACGAGGACAACATGCGTGCCGCGGTCGCCGAGACCATGGACACCGCAGGAAAGGCGGTGTTGCTCTCCGGCATCACCGTCCTGGTGAGCCTGTCCGCGGTGCTGCTGGTTCCCGCACCCGCGGTGCGAACGATGGCCGTGGGCATCATGCTCGCCGTCGTCTTCGTCCTGGCGGCAACTCTGACACTTCTGCCCGCCGCACTGGGCAAGCTGGGTCCCCGGGTCAATGCGGTGTCGATGCCGTATGCCCGCCGTCAGCAACACCGTTCACCGGTGTTCGCCCGCTGGGGACTCTTCCTGCACCGTCACCCGTGGACCGTGGCCGTCGGCTCCCTCGGCGTTCTCGTCGCGCTCGCGATCCCGGTGTTCGGCCTGAAGGTCGCGATGCCGTCGATCACCGTCGTCCCCGAGGACGCACCGGTGCGTCAGGGTTACGAACTCGTCCAGTCACAGATGGGCGAGGGCGCACCCGGGATGTTGCAGATCGTCGCGCCTGCCGACGAGGCGCAGCAGACCGCCCAGGCCGCTTCTCAGTCCCCGGGAATCCAGATGGTGACTCCCCCGATGCCCGCCGCAGACGGCTCGGATTACGTTCTCATGCAGGCACTTCCGTCGGTCGATCCATCCGACGAGCAGATGGGCACGATCGTCGACGACCTGCGCAACACCCTTCCCGACAGCGCGCTGGTCGGTGGCGCGCCCACCGAGAACCTGGACCTCCAGCAGGCCCTGAACGACTACTTCCCGCTGGTTGTCTCCGTCATCCTCATCCTGGGCTTTCTGTTGCTCCTGGTCTCGCTGCAGGCACCGCTGATCGCCCTGATCGGCACCGTGGTCAGTCTGTTGTCGACGGCAGCTGCCTTCGGCGTCGCGAAGCTCATCTTCCAGGACGGGCACCTCGCGGACCTGTTGGGCTTCACACCGCAGGGCTTCCTCGACGGGTGGGGACCGGTGTTCTTCTTCGCCATGATCTTCGCGATCGCGATGGACTACACGGTCTTCCTGCTCGCCACCGCGAAGGAACACTTCGAGCGGTCCGACAACGCCACACAGGCGCAGATCGACGGCATGGCCCACTCCGGCCGGATCATCTTCGCCGCGGCGGCGGTCATGGTGGCGGTGTTCTTCACCTTCGCCCTGGCCGAGCCTCTCCCCCCGAAGGAGATGGGCATCATCCTCGGTGTCGCAGTTCTGCTGGATGCCGTCCTGATCCGCCTCACACTCCTTCCGGCCCTGTTGCGGATCACCGGCCGCGCCGCCTGGTGGGCGCCCAGCTGGTTGCGCCGCATCCTGCCCTCGATCAGCTTCTCTCACTGACCATCTCCGAAACGAAGGAACAGAATGACACTCGCACTCGCCACCACTTTGACCGTCCCCTTCGACGAAGCGGTCGAACGCACCCGCGCCGCTCTCGCCGACCAGGGATTCGGCGTCCTCACCGAGATCGACGTCCGCGCGACGCTGAAGACCAAGCTCGACGAGGACATGGAGCCGTACCTGATCCTGGGCGCCTGCAATCCGCCTCTTGCTCATCGAGCGCTGGGGGTCCAACGCCAGATCGGACTGTTGCTCCCGTGCAACGTCGTCGTCCGAGCGAACCCGGACCATCCCGGCACGACACTCGTCGAGGCGATGAATCCGGCTCTGATGGTTCAGGTCTCGGGTGAGCCCGAGCTCGAGTCCGTCGCCGTCGATGCCGCCGCGAAGCTGCAGGCCGCGATCGACGCCCTGTCGGATCAGTCCTGACCCCGCCGACCTCGGAAAAGAATCCCCTGATACGACAGGAGTTGTCATGACCCGCTTCGACTTCTACTTCGATCCGGTGTGCCCTTTCGCATGGGCCGCATCGCGATGGCTCACCGACCAGTCCGAGAGACACGATGACACCGTCGCCTGGCACGTGATGAGCCTGGCCGTCCTGAACGAGGATCGGGAGCCCGCGTCGGACCAGCAGCGCCGGCAGTGGGACACCTCCCGCCGACTCGGCCGGGTGTTCATGGCCGCCATCGCGAAGAACGGCGCAGAATCGGTTGAGCCGCTCTACACGGCGATGGGCCGCCGCATCCACCACGCCGGTGATGAGATGACCCCTGCCGTGGTCGCCGAGATTCTCGCCCAGGCCGGGCTCCCTCCCGAATTGGCCGACGCAATGGACGACGACTCGTGGGACGACACAGTGGAAACAGCGCATCAGCGGAGCCAGGAAGCACTGGGAGAGACCGGCGGTAGCCCCATCACCGGCATCGACGGCACCCACTTCTTCGGCCCGGTCCTCTCCGCCATCCCGACCGGCGACGAAGCGCACGCCCTCTACACCGCGATCACCACCCTCGGCGTCACGTCCGCTTTCTCGCAGCTCAAGCGCCCCACCGGAGGCAAGCCGACATTCTCGGCCTGATCTCGTCCGGCGCTCAGCCGGCGAACCGGTCCGGCCACACTTGGGGTTGACGATCCGCTCCATACCGCTCGGTACCGCCTACGCGGTCCGGGTCGGTATCGGTGCGGGTCGGCACCGCCCTTTTCGGCATGTGCTGCACAACGCGTCCGACGGCCACACCGCCCGAATCAGGTCAACCCGCGCAACGGAGTGCTTTGGTTAGCACCTCCCGTGACCCCCGGTCGACCGTCAAACCGTATGTCGCGCTGACCGTCACGAACTGGATCGCGTACTGGCACCAAAACCCGCGAGCCTTCGGCATCCATCGTGCCGGTTCCCAGTCGCCCTTCTCCTGATTCGACGCCCCGTCGACGGCGACGAGATTGGCCGGATCGTTCGCGAAGTCAATCCGGCGGCCGGCTTCCCACGACCATGCGCCCATGTCCCAGGCGTAGGCCAGCGGCACGATGTGGTCGATCTGTACGTTCGACGCCCCGCGGTCACGACGGAACACCACGAACTCACCGCTGTACGGACTCCGGAACTCCCCTGCGAGAACCCCTCTCGGGCACCTCGAGACCGGTCCGGCCCGAATGTCTTGTAGGTCCCGTGCCAGGATGTCGTTACGGGTGTCGCATCCGTTACCGCCGCCGGCGACGGTCACTGCGTCCGTCCACGCTGAGCCGAATGCGCTCCGGTCGTAGTCGTCGCGGTCCGGACGCTGCGCGTACACAGGTATCGACGCCAGACGCGCCAACGCTTCTCGCGCCAGTGCCCGAACCCGCGGGTCGGTGTCGGGTCGCGGGTCGAATCCACCGGACCCCACCGCGACCACGATCGCCGTGACCACCGCGAAGACCAGCAGCCCCCACTGCCGCGCCGACCACGACCCGGCCGCCGATCCGTTCCAGCCGATCCACCGCAGACGCATGCGCAGCCGCCGTAGCGTCGGCGATCGGAACGTCGCGTCGTGAAGGACCATGGGACTTTGACGCACCGCTGGGCGGTGCGGTTCCATTTACTCGGAATTGATTCCTGCGCAGCAATTCACGTCGCCGCCCTTCGAGGCTCGTCGCTATCGCTCCTCGCACCTCAGGGAGCAGAGGGCGGGAACACCAGCGCAGATCAGGACTTGTCGAGATACGCGATCTTCTGCGGGACCAGAATCCCGTCGACGAGATCGGCCAGCGGGCTGTGGTGCAGCAGCGTGATGTCCTCGCTCACGACCTCCTCGGCGAGTCCGCGCGCATCCTCGATGACCTCGACGTCCTCGAGCAGCGAGAGGAACCGCAGCGAGGTGTTGACACCGGATTGCAGCGAACCGAGCAGGTCGCCCTCGCGGCGTTGTTCGAGGTCGACGCGGGCGAGTTCGAAGCCGTCGTTCGATCCGGCGACCGCGCGCAGACGCTGCATCGACTGGGAGATCTCGTTGCTGTTGGTCATCAGCAGACACAGGCCTGCATGCTGGCCACGGCCGACGCGACCGCGCAGCTGATGGAGCTGACTGACTCCGAACCGCTCGGCGTCGACGATGACCATCGTGGTGGCGTTGGGGACGTCCACGCCGACCTCGATGACGGTGGTGGACACCAGGACATCGACCTCGCCGCGGCCGAACGCGTCCATGATCTCGGCCTTCTCCTCCGGCGCCAGACGGCCGTGCAGCATCTCGGCCCGGCGATGCGCGAACGGACCGGCCACGAGGGCCTCGTACTGCTCGACCACCGACGTCGTCTTCGGCCCCTTTTCGCCGTCGGGGCCGGGTTCGGGTTCCGGGGAGTCGTCGTCGCCGATACGTGAGCAGACCACGTAGACCTGGCGGCCGGCGTCGATCTCCTCGTTGGCTCGCGACCACACCCGGTCGACCCAGTTCTGCCGGCCCATCGGCACCACCGACGTCGAGATGGGTTGACGGCCGCGCGGCAGTTCACGCAGGACCGACGTCTCGAGGTCGCCGAAGGCGGTCATCGCGACGGTGCGCGGGATCGGGGTTGCGGTCATCACCAGGAAGTGCGGGATGCGACCGTCACGGCCCTTGTTGCGCAACACATCACGCTGTTCGACGCCGAAACGGTGCTGTTCGTCGATCACGACGAGGCCGAGGTCGAAGAACTCGACCTTCTCCTCCAGGAGGGCGTGGGTGCCGATGACGATTCCGGCAGTGCCGGTCACCACGTCGAGCAGCGTCTCGCGCCGACCCTTGGTCTTCATCGACCCGGTCAGCAGGGCGATCCGGGTCGCCCCCTCGGCCGCGGTCAGCTCGCCACCCTCGGCGAGGTCACCGAGCATCTTCTTCATCGTCCGGTGATGCTGTGCGGCAAGCACTTCGGTGGGAGCGAGGATGGCGCACTGGTATCCGTTGTCGACGACCCGCAGCATCGCGAGCAGGGAGACGAGGGTCTTACCGGAACCCACCTCGCCCTGCAGCAGTCGGGACATCGGTTGGGCGAGCGCGAGATCTGCGGCCAGTTCTTCCCCGACCGCGACCTGACCCTCGGTGAGCGTGAACGGAAGGCGCTCGCGCAGCTTGTCTTCGAGGCCGCCGGGCACGTGCGGGCACGGTGGCGCCGACTCGCTGCGACCCGCGAGGCGCCGCTGGGCGAGTACCGTCTGGATCGCCAGCGCCTCGTCGAATTTCAGCCGATGTGAGGCGACCTTCACGTCGTCCTCGGAGTCGGGTAGATGGATCTTGCGGATCGCCTCGTCGGTCGAGACGAGTCCGCGCTCTCGACGCTGTGCATCGGTCAACGCGTCGGGGATCGGCGCGCAGTGGTCCAGAACTCGCCGCACCGCACCGAGGATGTCCCAGGTCTGAACCTCTTTGGTGGCCGGGTACATCGGCAGGATCTCGCGGTCGAACATCGCGACGACCGGATGTACCCCCTGTTCTTTGGCGATCTCCTCCTCGACCGCGTACATCTCGGTCAGCATCTTGGAGCCGACGACATGGTCCTCGATCTCGGGGTCGCCGTCGGGCAGGATCATCCACTCCGGATGCGACAACTGGATCTGCTCGCGGAAGTACTTGACCGTCCCGGCCATCATCACCCGGGCGCCGGGGCGCAGCTGGTGCCGGATGAACTTCGGGTTGAAGAAGCTCGCCTCGTAGACCTCGTTGTCGTCGGTGACCTTGACCTTCAGGAACTGGCCGCGACGACTCTTCATCTGGATCAGGTCGGCCTTGGTGATCCGGCCGACGATGGTGAGCCACTCCCCCGGTTCGGGTCGCTGATGGTCGGCCACGAGACCCCGCCGGATGTACCGGCGCGGGGTGTAACGCAGCAGTTCGCCGACCGTGGTCACACCGAGCCCCGCGAGCTTCTCGGCAGGCTTGGCTCCGAGGACGTCGGACAGCGAATCCGCGAGGGCCAGTTCGTTCACTCCACACCCACCTGCAGCAGATCGCTGTGCTGCCCGGTCCGGTAGACCGCGAGCTCGATGCCCGGGTAGTTGCGGCGCATCTGTTCGCCGACGGCCTCGAGCGCGTCCTCGTCGACGTCGGTCCCGGCGAGCACGGTCACCAGTTCACCACCGGTCGCGAGCATCAGGTCGATCAGTGCGGTACCCGCGGAGGTCTGATCGGGCGCCACCACCAGGACGTCGTCGCCGATGAGTCCCAGGACATCCCCGACCTCCGACATTCCAGCCAGCGTCATCATCTTGGTGGTCGCGAGCTGCAGCGATCCCCACCGCGCACCGGCGGCGGCCTCGGCCATCGCGTAGGCGTCGACATCCGGGATCTCGCTCGGGTCGTGCACGGCGAGCGCGGCCAGGCACTGGGTCATCGACGACGTCGGGAGCATCAGCACCGACCGCTGCGTCGAACGCACGTCGGTGGTGACGGTGACGAGATCCTGAGAACTCAATGCGCCGTTGGCCATCACGACCACGTGCGCACTGTCGGTGTCGCGGATCGCCTGCCCCAACGCATGTGCGGTCAGTCCGTCGTCGGCGCGGAGTACGGTAGCCCCGGCCTCGGCGAAGAGGTCGGCAGCCCCCTCGCCGGATGCGACCGCGACCACCGCCCGCTTGTGCCGGGGCGGAGGCTCGTTCGAATCAGCTTGTGCGCGAATGGCATCCAGCGCGAAGCAGCTGATGCGTATGTCCGACAGGCGCCCCAGTCCCGCACCGGCCTCCACGGCGGCACCGGGTTCGCAGGTGTGGACGTGAACGGAGAATCGCTCGCCCTCGCCGCTCGAACTGTCGCCGACGATGACCACGGCGTCGCCGAGTTCGTTCAGCCGCTCGCGGAGTCGGGCGATCTGCTCACCGGCCGCGCCGTCGAGCAGGTACATGACCTCGAAGTCCTGATCGCTGCTCTCCACGCACGAGTCGTCGACCCCGTGTCCGAGGGTCGCGCTGTCGGTGAGGATGCCGCGGTAGCGGCGTCGGCGGTTGGCCACTCCGGTGATCACCCGGACCATCGCGTCGACGATGACGAGGAAACCGCGCCCGCCCGCGTCGACGACGCCCGCGGAGGCGAGCACCGACAACTGTTCCGGTGTGCGTTCGAGCGCCTCGGCGCAGTCGTCGGCGACGGCCCGGACGATGTCGGCGGCGGTCTCCTTCTCATGTGCGGCGGCCGACTCGGCGGCCACCCGCACGAGGGTCAGCACCGTGCCCTCGCGGGGCTCACTGACCGCGCGGGTCGCTGCGAGCGATCCCAGGCGCAGGCCGAGCGACGCCAGGTCACCGAACGTCAGGGAGTCGGTGTCGCCGAGGATCTCTGCGCCGTCGGCCAGGCCGACGAGAACCTGGGACAGGATGATGCCGGAGTTTCCGCGGGCCTGGGCCACCGCACCATCGGCCATCGCGCGGGCGACCTGCGGCAACGTCGCGTCATCCGGTGCCGCGTCGGCGGCCTCTGCGACAGCACGCATGGTGAAGAGCATGTTGCTGCCGGTATCCGAATCGGGGATCGGGAAGACGTTGAGGTCGTTGATCTCGCCGCGGAACTCCTCGAGCTGGTCGACACAGACACGGGCCCAGTCGCGCAGCAGCTGCGGGTTGATGGTGCGGGCGATCACGCGGTGACTCTTTCTCGCTCTGACGTGGGCATACGACGGGGCTGGGTCGCGGGCCGACGGGACCGGCTGGAAGGATGTGTGTCAGGTTACTCGGCGCCCCCGACGACCCGGGGACGTCCGCACCGCGGGATGGCGCCTTCCGACCCGGATTTGGTCACGCCCACCCGAGCTGGTTATCCTTGCAGGGTTGCCTTTCGGTCCACGCGCACACCTTCCGGTGGTGCCGATCCGGAAGGCTGACCAAAGACCATATTCATCTATCAAGGGAGTTCGACGATGGCTGCCGTCTGCGACATTTGCGGCAAGGGCCCGGGCTTCGGCAAGTCGGTGTCTCACTCGCACCGCCGTACCAACCGCCGCTGGAACCCGAACATCCAGTCTGTTCGCGTCGAGGTCGCCCCGGGCAACCGCAAGCGTAAGAACGTCTGCACCTCCTGCCTGAAGGCCGGCAAGACCGCAGCTGTCTGATCTTCCGTCACCCGCATACGGGTGATCCGGGGTTCCGAGAGCACAAGACCCGATGCCACCGAGCGCAAGCTCCCCGGCGTCGGGTCTTTGGTGTGCGCGGGATAATGTTTCGCGCATGACCTCCACGCAATCCCCTGCCACCGACACCACCCAGCCCGACGCCCCGGCTCTCGTCAATGAGGCCGACGGCGTCCTGACAATCGCGATTTCGGCTGCGGGCGCGGGCAACTCCCTCGACGACGACGGGATCGCCGCCGGCACCCAGGCGCTGCGCGAGGTGGCTCGTGGCCGTCGTGACGTGGGAGCGGTGTTGCTCGTCGGTCCGGGCAAGAACTTCTGTGCAGGCGGCAACGTCCGCGCTTTCGCCGCTGCCGACGACCGTCCCACCTACCTGCGCCAGATCGCCGACAACTTCCACGCCTTCGTCACGGCTCTGTACGAGGCCGAGATCCCGGTCGTCGCCGCCGCGAAGGGCTGGTCGGCCGGCGCCGGCATGTCGCTGGTCCTGCACGCCGACGTCGCGATCGGCGGCACCTCCTCCAAGCTGCGTCCCGCATACCGCGGCATCGGACTCACCCCCGACGGCGGGCTCACCTGGACCCTCCCCCGCGCCGTCGGCGCCGCCCGGGCCCGCCAGATCATCCTCACCGACCGCGTCCTCTCGGCCGACGACGCACTGAACTGGGGCATCTTCTCCGAAATCGTCGCCGACGAGGACGTCGAGGCCGTAGCACGCGCCAACGCCGAGAAGATCGCCGCGGGCCCCCGCTCCGCCGACTCGGGCACCAAGCGCCTGCTGTCGGTCTCGTCGGAGAACTCGCTTCTCGAACAGCTGGCCCTCGAAGGGCGGTCCATCTCCGAGCGTTCCGGACTGGCCGAGGGTATCGAAGGCGTCGACGCATTCGTCGGCAAGCGCGCGCCGGAGTTCGGCAAGACGCGCTGATCTCACCGCTGACCCGACCGCCCCGCTTCCGCGTGGAAGCGGGGCGGTTGTGTCATCAGGGCAGTCGCCAGTCCACCGGGTCGGCACCGAGGTCGGCGAGTTCTTCATTGGCCCGGCTGAACGGCCGCGATCCGAAGAAGCCGCGCGACGCGGACAACGGCGACGGGTGTGCGGAGACGATGGTCGGGACATCCGGCAGCCACTCCTGCAGCAAGGCGGCGTCCTTGCCCCAGAGGATCGCGACAAGCGGTTCGTCGCGGGCGACGAGTGCCTTGATCGCGCATTCGGTGACGGTTTCCCAGCCCTTCTTGCGGTGCGATGCGGGCTCCCCGGGCGCGACCGTCAGGACGCGGTTCAGCAGCAGCACGCCGTTGTCGGCCCAGGGGGTGAGGTCGCCGTTGCTCGGCATCGGATACCCGAGGTCGGAGCAGTACTCGGTGTAGATGTTGGCCAGCGATCGCGGGATCGGACGTACGTCGGGGGCCACGGAGAAGCTCAGTCCCACAGCGTGTCCCGGGGTCGGGTACGGGTCCTGCCCGACGATGAGCACGCGCACGTCGTCGATCGGCCGGGTGAAGGCCCGCAGGATGTGTTGCCCGGCGGGCAGATAGCGGCGTCCCTCGGCGATCTCGTTGCGCAGGAACTGGCCCATCTCGGTGATGATCGGCTCGACCGGGGCGAGGGCCTCGGCCCAGCCGGGGTCGATGATCTCGGCGAGCGGTTTGGTCGGTGCGGTCACTCCGGTCTCCCCATCGGTCCCATCGGTGTGGTCATTCGTGTCAGTCGAGTCGCCGCAGCGACTTGCGGTAGTACTGGGCGTTCTGGAAGTACATCTCGCTGTTGAGGTCGGTGTGGCCTTCGGGGACCTCGTAGTTCTCCCGCAGGCGGGCGGGCACGCCGAGAGCCATGCGGCGCGGCGGCACGTCGAACTTGAACGGGACGACGGCGCCGGCTCCGACGATCGCACCGTTGCCGATCGTCGAACCGTTGAGGACCACCGACCCGGAGGCGATGAGGCAGTCGTCGCCGATGGTCGCGCCCTCGATGTGCGCATTGTGTCCGACGACGCAGCGCGCACCGATCACGGTCGGTTCGAAGACGGTGCAGTGGATGACCGTGCCGTCCTGGATGTTGCTGCGCTCACCGATGGTGATGGTGCCGTAGTCGCCGCGCAGGACGGCCCCCGGCCACACCGAGACGCCGTCGCCGAGGGTGACGGCTCCGATCACCACCGCATCGGGATGGACATAGGTGTCATTGCCCAGAACGGGCTCGCGGTCGTCGAGTGCGTAGATCGCCATACCGAGACTCTAGCCACGTACCGACAGCGGTCCGAGCCCACCCGCGCCGGTCACACGCTCCAGGCCAGCCGAAACCGTTCGGTGAGCGCTTCGGGGGTGTGGTCCGGGATGTGGACGACCTCGTACCGGCGGACCGCCACGAGCGCATCGACCGCCGGGTCGCCCAGGATTCCGCGCAGCAGCGGCGACACGTCCATCCGATCGACGACTTCCCCCTGATCGGTGGAGAGCAGCGTTCGTTCCCCGGCTGCACGGGTGCGCGGGTCGACCCCGACCTCGGGCGGCAGGGTGGCCTCCCGCTCGATGCCGGCCGCTGCCGCGCCCAGGATGGCGGCCGTGGCGAAGTAGACGTTCGCCGACGGGTCGGTGATCTTCACCTCGACGTTGGCACCCCGCCCGCGAACATCCGATGTAACACCCTGCGCTCCAGTGACACTCGCGCTATGGGCCGAGTCCTGCCGGACCAGCCGCACCGCCGCTTCGCGGTTCTCCACACCCCAGCAGACGTGCGCACCCGCCCACTGACCGGGCAGCATGCGCAACCCGGACACCACCGACCCGCACAGCACTCCTTGCAGTTCCAGGAGCGCATCGACGATGCCGGCGAGTGCGTGCGCACCGTCGGGCGTCATCCCGGCGACGCCGGTTCCGCCGGAGAACAGAGGCCGATCCCCGCGGTGCAGCGAGACGTGTTGATGGGCACCGCATCCCGCTTCGTCGGCGAAGGGTTTCGGCGAGAAGCTCGCGCGCAGACCGTGTTTGCGGGCGATGCGACCGATGATGAGCCGCGTGAGCACGAGCCGATCGGCGGCGGTGACGGGGTCCGCCGGACCGAGCGAGACCTCGAACTGCCATCGCCCATGCTCCGGATGCAACTGTTCGACGGTGATGCCCGCGGCACGGCATGAGACGAGGACGTCCCGCACGAACTCCTCGTACTCCAGTAGTCCGACCGCGCCATACGGGGTCCACGGGGCGGACGGCAGCGGCGATCCGTCCGCGGCGACGAGAACGAACTCGAGTTCGTGGCCCACCATGGCGTGCAGACCGGCGTCGGCCAGTTCGGCGACGACACGTCGCAGGGTGCCACGGGCACACTGCGGCACCGGATCCCCGTTGAGGCCGAAGAACTCACCGGGCGCCCAACTCAGCGTCGCGTCCAGATCCACCCGCGCATCGAGATCGATCCGGATGCGCTGGTCCCCCACCACCCCGACCTCGTCGCTGAACGCGATCCCGGTCTGGTCGATCGCGAAGGCGTGCCACGACGGGCTGGCGCCGAGTCCCACCGATGCGAACGCCGGCACGCGTTCCGGGGTGACCGTCTTCGCCAGCGTCAGGCCGGCCGGGTTGACGACGGTCGCGAAGAGGATCGACGACGACGTGTCGCCGACGGAATCGGATCGCGAGCCCATGTCCACAGTGTCGTGGAGCGCGGCGGTCCCGGTGGCGGAACCGCACGGATTCGGCACATCATCCGCGCGGAGCGGCGAACGACTGCCACCCGTGCAGATCGGGCCCGTCGGGTCCGCCGACGCGCCGGCCGTCGACCCACACCTCCGGGGTCGACGACGTGGCCGCGCGGACCGATCCGATCACGGTCCAACCGTCGGGCACCGACGCGGCGTCGAAGGCCGCGAGCAGGTGATGATCCTCGCCACCCGTCAGAACCCATTCGTCCACATCGGCTCCGAGTTCCGTTGCCAGCCGGGCCAGATCGGGTCGTCGCGGCACCGCGTCGACCTCGACGACCATGGCCACCTCCGCGGCCCGCGACATGGTGATGAGCTCTTCGACGAGACCGTCGGAGATGTCGGTCATCGCATGCGCTCCGGAGGCGGCCGCGACGGGACCCTGGCTCAGGTCGGGCATCGGAACACGATGCAGGGCAACGACTTCGGGCCACCGCGAATCGTCGACGCCTGGCGTCGACAACACCGCCAACCCGGCAGCGCTCGCGCCCAGGGAACCACTCACGGCGAGCACGTCCCCGGGACGGGCGCCACCCAGGGACACCGGCCGTCGACCTTCGAGTGCCCCGACCGCGGTGACGCTCACGACCACCTGCTCCGCCGCCACCAGGTCCCCGCCGAGCACTCGTGCGCCCAGCGCATGGGCGGCGCCGACAACCCCGTCGTTGAGATCGAGGATGACGCCCACGGACGTCGCAGCCGGGCAGGCGATCGACACGACCAGTCCCGTCGTCCGGCCACCCATCGCGGCGACGTCGGCCGAGCTCTGGACCACCGCCCGCGCCCCGATCTGCTGCGGCGTCGACCAGTCGAACCGGAAATGCCGTCCCTCGACCACGGTGTCGGTGCTGATGACCGCCGAACCACCGATGTCGAGGACCGCCGCGTCGTCACCCGAACCGATCACGATGTCGTCGGCCGGTCCGGCTGCGGTCGCCGCCGCCGTGAGTGCGGCGATCACGGCCCGCTCGCCGATCTGCCCGACGGAGTCGGATCTGTCGATCCCGACGGAGTCGGACCTGTCCTTACCGACGGAGTCGGATCTGTTTGTGCCGACGTCGTCGGAGGTCACTTGTCGGGTCTCACTCTCGTCGTGTCCGGTTTGAGTCGCGCGTGAGCGGGTTTGTCGGTGACAATGTGTGCCACAGTGTATTGGGCTCACGGCGAACGGTGTTCGCCGCGCAGCGCCCATGGCCGCGGGATTCGACAGCCGCGTCGGCGATGGGGCACAAACGGAGAGGATGTCCGTGGTTCAGGCATACATACTGATCCAGACCGAGGTCGGGAGAGCCGCCCTGGCAGCGGCGACGATCGCCGAGATCTCGGGGGTCGCCTCGTCCGAGGAGGTCAGCGGACCCTATGACGTGATCGTCCGGGTGGATGCCGCCGATGCCACGCAGCTCACCGAGAACGTGGTCCCTCAGATCCAGAAGGTCGACGGGATCACCCGCACCCTGACCTGCCCGGTGGTCTCCAACACCCGCTAGTTCGGTTCTGCTGGTCCCGGCGTCGGCCCGGGCCCGGATGGCTCCTAATGTGGTGGGGTGACGTCAGCAGGTTCGGATGACACCCCACAGGATCCCGTGGACGACAAGGCGGACGACCCGGTCGCCGGCGCCCCTGCCGGTGATGATGACGCCGTGGCCACCGAGGACCCCACCACCGACGAGCGCTACGGCACCGATTCCCGGCTGAGTCCTGCACTCATCGCGACCCTCGTCGCCATCCCGATCATGGTGATCGCGGGGTTCATCGCGTTCGCCGCGCTGCGCCCCGATGCGGTGAACCCTGTCGAGTCCTATGCGGCCGACGGGAGCGCGTCGGCGGACTGCACGCGACTGCTCGAGGCGGTGCCGCAGACCTTCGAGGGATTCGGCGACAAGGAGATCTCCGGGGACCGGGCGACCTGGCCCGCGGAGGGATCCGGCGACGATCTGACGCTCCGCTGTGGCGTGACCCGGCCGGCGGAACTGTCCCCGACGAGCAACCTGCAGGAGATCCACGCCGCGGGCCAGGCCGGTGTGCAGTGGTTCATCACCGACACCGTCGACGGTTCCGGTCAGGCCTACGTGTGCGTCGACCATCGTCCCTACGTCGCGCTGTGGGTGCCGTCGAACGCCGGGAACGGTCCTATCACCGACATCTCGGGTCTCATCGACCAGACCCTCGATCGCGGCCCGCTCGACTTCGGCTGACCTGACGACGGATTCCGCGGACCGGTTCGAGGGCCTCAGTCCCGGTAGATCTCCGGCTTGGCTCTGCGGCCGAGCAGTGAATTGATGGCGTCGGCAACCGACTGCCCGTCGTGGCACACCTTGTGCACCGCATCCGTGAGCGGCATCGGGACCTGATGCTTCTCGGCGAGCGCGCGCACGGACGAACACGACTTCACACCCTCGGCGACCTGTCCGTTTGTTGCCGCTTGCGCCTCGGCCATCGTCGCCCCCTCGCCCAACCGGGCACCGAAGGTCCGGTTCCGCGACAGCGGGGACGAACAGGTCGCGACCAGGTCGCCCACACCCGCGAGTCCGGCGAGCGTCTCGATCTCTGCGCCGACGGCAACGCCGAGGCGGATGGTCTCGGCGAGACCGCGGGTGATGATCGTGGCGAGGGTGTTCTGGCCGAATCCGACGCCGCTGGCGATACCGCACGCCAGCGCGATCACGTTCTTGGCCGAGCCACCGATCTCGCAACCGATGACGTCGGTATTCGTGTAGGGGCGGAAGTAGCGCGTGCTGAAGGCGCTCTGCAGGGTGACCGCGCGGGATTCGTCGGTGCAGGCGATGACCGTCGCGGCGGGCTGCCCTTCGGCGACCTCGTGCGCGAGATTGGGCCCGGTGAGCACCGCGATCCGGTCGTCGGGAACGCCGGTGACCTCGGCGATGACCTCGCTCATCCGCAGCAGCGTGCTGGTCTCGATGCCCTTGGCGAGCGACACCAGCGACGCGTCGGAGCCGATGTGCGGGGTCCACTGTTTGAGGTTCTCCCGCAGGGACTGCGACGGCACCCCGCAGACGACGATGTCGGCGCCGTTCAGGGCCTCGACCGGGTCGCTGGTCGCAGTGAGTTCTCCGGGAAGCGTGATGTCCGACAAATAGTTCGGATTGACGTGTTCAGAGTTGATCGCATCGGCCAGTTCGGGGCGTCGTGCCCAGATGACCGTCTCGGTCCCTGCGTCGACGAGGACCTTCGCCACCGCCGTACCCCAGGAACCAGCACCCATGACCGCCGCGCGCACCGCACTCCTCCTGCCCCGGGTCCGTTTCACCGGACCGAACGACTACCAGCCCACCCTAATGCCACTTCACCGATGACCGACCCGGAATGTCACCCCCGGTCCGGCGGTGGACCATGATGGTCAGCATGGACCACAGCGCCGTCGACATGAGCGTCGACCTCAGCGCCGCCTCGGGTAGCCCCGCGGCCGGCGGGGCGACGGTCGCGGCCGTGCTGGCGGTCAAGAGTCTGCATCGCGCGAAGTCGAGGCTGGCGGCCACGTTGGCGACCGCCTTCGGCCACGACGATCCGACGACCCGTGGCTCGCTGGTCCTCGCGATGTTCCTCGACACCGTCGAGGCGCTGCGCGGTGCCGGCGTCTCGAGGGTCGTCGTCGTCAGTCCCGACGACGACGTACTCGCCGCCGCGCAGCGCGCGGGTACCCATGGACTGCCCGAGGTGGTCTCTCCGACCGCGGGCTCCGGACTCAACGCCGCCTTCGGTCACGGTGCGCGGTGGGCGCGGGAGACATGGCCCGATTCGACGCGGGTCGTGTTCGTCCAGGCCGATCTGCCCGCTGCGACGAGCGACTCGCTGCGCGAGGTGCTGCACGAGGCGCCCGCACATCGCCTCAGCTTCCTCACCGATCGCGACGGGAGCGGCACCGTCCTGCTGCACGGCACCTTCACCCCCGGTGACCCCGGAGCATTCGACGACGCACCGCGTTTCGGCCCCGGATCGGCGGCGGCGCACCGGGCCGCCGGTGCCGTCGAACTCGATCCCGCCCATACCCGGTGGACCGATCTGCGCACGGACGTCGACACCGCAACCGATCTCGACGCCGCCCGTGCACTCGGTCTCGGCCCCCACACCGCCGACGCGCTGCGTCGTCTGTGACGGTTGCTCTGCGCCACATCTGAGTGCGCTCGGTTTGCCTGTCGCACCATGCCGATTCGGACATCGTGCCGCCGGCACCGAGGTTCCGGCCTTCGACCCATGCCAAGCGCGGTGACTTTGGGCCATGATTGACGGGTGAGCCCTGCCGACGAGACCTCATCGACCACCACGACGGTCACGACCACGCCGATCCCCAACGCACCGCCGGCCGCAACCCTCGTCCCCGACGAGTCCGCGGATCTGCCCGAGGACCGGTACCTGAACCGCGAATTGAGTTGGCTCGACTTCAACTCCCGTGTGCTGGCCCTCGCGGAGGACACCTCGCTGCCGTTGCTCGAGCGCGCGAAGTTCCTCGCCATCTTCGCCTCCAACCTCGACGAGTTCTTCATGGTGCGGGTCGCCGGCCTGAAGCGTCGCGACGAGACGGGTCTGTCGGTCCGGTCCGCCGACGGGTTGTCCCCGCGCGAACAGTTGATGCGCATCGCCGGGCGCACACAGAGCATCGCCGACCGCCATGCCCGCGTCTTCCTGGACTCGGTCCGGCCGGCGTTGGCCGCCAACGACATCTATGTCGTCTCCTGGTCGCAGTTGACCGAAGAGCAGCGCGCCCGCATGATCGATTACTTCCAGGACGAGGTCTTCCCCGTGCTGACGCCGCTGGCGGTCGACCCGGCTCACCCGTTCCCCTACATCAGCGGCCTGTCGTTGAACCTCGCGGTAACAGTCAAGGACGTCACCGAGAGCGGCGAACACTTCGCGCGGGTGAAGGTCCCCGACAATGTGAACCGCTTCATCCGGGTCGATCAGCTGGTGCCCTACCGCGGCACCGACGACGGGAGCCCCAAACAGGCGGTGTTCCTCCCGATGGAGCACCTCATCGCCGCCAACCTGGGCACCCTGTTCCCGGGTATGGAAGTCGTTGAGCATCACGCCTTCCGGATCACCCGCAATGCCGACTTCGAGGTCGAGGAGGACCGCGACGAGGACCTCCTGCAGGCACTCGAGCGGGAACTCGCCCGACGCCGGTTCGGCTCGCCGGTACGACTCGAGGTCGCCGACGACATGAGCGAGCACATGCTCGAACTGCTGCTGCGCGAACTCGACGTGAACCCCGCCGACGTGATCCAGGTGCCCGGTCTGCTCGACCTGTCTTCGCTTTTCGAGCTATACGACCTCGACCGGCCGCATCTGAAGGACCGCCCGTTCGTGCCGGGCACCCATCCGGCGTTCGGCGAGCGGGAGACGCCCAAGAGCGTCTTCTCGACGCTGCGCGAGGGCGACGTCCTCGTGCACCATCCCTACGATTCCTTCTCGACGAGCGTGCAGCGGTTCATCGAACAGGCCGCGGCCGACCCCCAGGTCCTCGCGATCAAGCAGACGCTCTACCGCACCTCGGGCGATTCCCCGATCGTCAACGCGCTCATCGACGCCGCCGAGGCCGGCAAGCAGGTCGTGGCGCTGGTGGAGATCAAGGCCCGCTTCGACGAGCAGGCCAACATCAAGTGGGCCCGCCAGCTCGAGCAGGCGGGAGTGCACGTCGTCTACGGACTCGTGGGTCTCAAGACGCACTGCAAGACATGTCTGGTGGTGCGGCGCGAGGGCTCGACGATCAAGCGGTACTGCCACATCGGCACCGGCAACTACAACCCGAAGACCGCGCGGTTGTACGAGGACGTGGGCCTGCTGACTGCCGCTCCCGACATCGGTGCGGACCTGACCGACCTGTTCAACACGCTGACCGGTTACTCCCGCAAGAAGGAGTACCGGAACATCCTCGTTGCCCCCCAGGGCATCCGGGCGGGGATCATCAAGCGCATCCACCGCGAGATCGAGTTGTTCCGCGCGGGCGACGACCGTGCCCGCGTGCAGCTGAAGGCGAACGCACTGGTCGACGAACAGGTGATCGACGCGCTGTATCGTGCGTCGCAGAACGGGGTTCCGGTCGACGTGGTGGTCCGCGGCATCAGCGCGCTGCGCCCGGGGATGGAAGGTGTCAGCGACAACATCCACGTCCGGTCGATCCTCGGCCAGTTCCTCGAGCACTCCCGGATTCTGCATTTCGGTGCCCAGAACGAGTATTGGATCGGCAGCGCCGACATGATGCACCGCAATCTCGATCGCCGCGTCGAGGTGATGGTGAACGTGCGCGACAAACGCCTCGCCGGCGAGCTCGGCGACATCTTCGCCTCGGCGCTCGACCCCCGTACCCGTTGCTGGGTCCTGCAGACCGACGGCAGCTGGGTGGCCTCCCCCGCCGCCGGTGAAGAGGTCCGCGATCACCAACGGCAGATGATGCGCCGCAATCGTCGTCGGCCGGAGACCAATTCGTGACCGGCCGGCCTGGGCGCTCCTTCCAGATGGTGATCACCGATGGGTAAGAACTCGCCGAAGAACGTGTGGGCCGCGGGCGCCGTGGTCTGGCGTCCGGGGACATCGGGCTCGACGGCGACGGAGGACGTGGAGATCGCCGTCGTCCACCGGCCGCGCTACGACGACTGGACGATCCCCAAGGGCAAAGGCGAGTCGGGCGAGACCCTCGTCGACACCGCGGTCCGCGAGATCGCCGAGGAGACCGGACAACACGTCGTCCTCGGGCGGCACCTGGGCGATATCCACTACGACGTCGACGCGGGCCGCAAGCACGTACGCTACTGGTCGGCGCGCGGCAGCGACGCCGGCTTCACTCCGGACGACGAAGTCGACGAATTGCGCTGGCTCACGGTCGAGAAGGCGCGTGAGACGCTGAGCCACGAGCTGGATCGTCAGGTCCTGCGGGAGTTCACGCGGCTACCGGCCGATCTGCACACCCTGCTTCTGGTGCGTCATGCCAAGGCGGGTCGACGTTCTCAGTACAAGGGTGACGACCGCCTCCGCCCGCTCGACGCCGTGGGCCGCACGCAGGCGGCGGCCCTCGTCCCACTCCTGCTGGCCTTCGGCGCCCGACGGGTCCACGCCGCGGATCGAGTGCGCTGCGAGCAGACGCTCGAACCTCTCCGGGCCGGCCTCGAGGTCGAGGTACGGAGCGAACCGGACCTCTCCGAAGAGGCCTATCGCGCCAATCCGGCGGCGGCACAACGCCGCATCAGGGAGCTGGCCGCGGAGACGCCGGACCCATCGGCCGTCTGCAGCCAGGGGAAGGTGATCCCACCGCTCATGGAATGGTGGGCCGAGCGGGACGGGATCTCGCTGCCGAAGGCGTCCAACCGCAAGGGCAGCGTATGGGTCTGCTCGCTACACGACGGTCGGCTCGTGGCGGCCGATCACATCGCGAGTCCCCTGCCCCCGGAGTGAACACCGGGCGCTGAGTACCCCGGACACAGATCAACCCCTGATGGGGAAGTCACCAGGGGTTGATCTGAGAGGTTTGCCCTGACCGGGCCGGTTTTCAGCGACGCGTCGACTTCTTGGCCGGAGCCTTCTTCGCCGCAGTCTTCTTGGCCGGAGCCTTCTTTGCGGCGGTCTTCTTGGCCGGAGCAGCCTTCTTGGCCGCGGTGGTCTTCTTTGCCGCGGTCGTCGTCTTCTTGGCTGCGGTCTTCTTCGCCGGCGTGGTCTTCTTGGCCGCGGTGGTCTTCTTCGCCGCCGTGGTCTTCTTCGCCGGGGTGGCCTTCTTGGCTGCGGTCTTCTTCGCCGGGGTGGCCTTCTTGGCCGCGGTCTTCTTCGCCGGAGCAGCCTTCTTGGCCGCGGTGGTTCCGCTGCCGCGCTTCACAGCCGGACCGTTGGCGGCAAGCTTCTGCTTACCGGCCACGACGGCCTTGAACTGAGCGCCCGGACGGAACGCGGGAACCGAAGTAGCACGGACCTTCACGGTTTCACCGGTGCGCGGGTTGCGCGCGACGCGCGGTGCGCGCTTCCGCTTCTCGAAGACGCCGAAGCCGGTGATCGTCACGCTCTCGCCCTTGTTGACCGCGCGAACGATCGTGTCGACGACGAGCTCGACGGCTTCAGTCGCAGTCTTGCGATCCGCGTCGAGCTTCTTGGTCAGCTCATCAATGAGCTCCGCCTTGTTCATGAGTACCTCCGCAAGCTGATCTGGCCGATTTTCGGCCAGCTACCAACACACGGTAAACGTCGAATTTGAAAACGTCCATCTTCCACGCCAATTAAGACGCCGTGTTGCGAAATCGCATGTCAGCTCACAAGGTCTCCGCTTCGGCGGGACCCGGCCGTCCGCGCGGCCGAAAAGGGGTCTCGGGTCAGTCCGCGAGGGTCCTCGGTTTGAACGACGGGCGCTTCGATTCGTACTCGGAAATCGCGTCTACCTGGCGCAACGTCAATCCGATGTCGTCGAGACCCTCCATCAGGCGCCACCGCGTGTAGTCATCAATTGCCAACGGCACCACGAGGTCTCCGGCGGTGACGGTCTTATCGACAAGGCTCACCGTGATTTCCATCCCGGGATTCTCCTCGAGACGCTTCCACAGCAGCTCGACGTCGGCCTGCTCGACCTGGGCGGCGACGAGACCCGCCTTGCCCGCGTTCCCGCGGAAGATGTCGGCGAAACGAGACGAGATCACCACGCGGAACCCGAAATCGGACAGTGCCCACACGGCGTGCTCGCGCGAGGAGCCGGTGCCGAAGTCCGGACCGGCGACGAGCACCGAGCCGTTGCTCCACGGCTCGTTGTTGAGGATGAAGTCCGGATCCGTGCGCCATCCGGCGAACAGGCCGTCCTCAAAGCCCGTGCGGGTCACGCGCTTCAGGTACTCGGCCGGGATGATCTGGTCGGTGTCGACGTTGCTGCGGCGCAGCGGGACGCCAATGCCCGTGTGTTCGGTGAACGGCTGCATTTCAAAGCCCCTGTTCGGAAGTTGTCTGGAATGTGGTCTGGGGGTTACTCAACCGAGATCGGCCGGAGCGGCCAGCGTCCCGCGGATCGCGGTGGCGGCTGCGACGGCCGGCGACACCAGGTGGGTACGTCCGCCCTTGCCCTGCCGCCCTTCGAAATTGCGATTCGACGTCGAGGCGCAACGCTCGCCGGGGGCGAGCTGATCCGGGTTCATTCCCAGGCACATCGAGCAACCGGCCTGACGCCACTCGGCGCCGGCGTTCAGGAAGATCTCCCCGAGACCTTCTTCCTCGGCCTGGGCGCGCACCCGCATCGAGCCGGGCACGATGAGCATCCGCATGCCGTCGGCGAGCTTGCGCCCCTTGAGGACGTCGGCGACCGCGCGCAGATCCTCGATACGGCCGTTGGTGCACGATCCGACGAAGACCGTGTCGACCTTGATGTCACGCAACGGGGTACCGGGCTTCAGATCCATGTACTCCAGAGCCTTGGCGGCGGCGCTCGACGCGACCTCGTCACCGAAATCGGCGGGGTTCGGAACAGTCGATCCCAGCGGGGCACCCTGCCCAGGGTTGGTCCCCCAGGTGACGAACGGGGTCAACTCACTGGCGTCGATGTGGACCTCGGCGTCGAAAACGGCGTCCTCGTCGGTGCGCAGGCTGTCCCAATAGGCAACAGCCGCATCCCATTCGGCACCCTTCGGGGCGTGCGGACGACCCTTGAGGAACTCGTAGGTGACCTCGTCGGGGGCGATCATGCCGGCGCGGGCGCCGGCCTCGATCGACATGTTGCACACGGTCATCCGGGCTTCCATCGACAGCTTGCGGATCGCCTCGCCGCGGTACTCGAGGACGTATCCCTGCCCGCCGCCGGTGCCGATCTTCGCGATGATCGCCAGGATCAGGTCCTTGGCCGTGACGCCGGGCGGCAGTTCACCGTCGACGTTGATCGCCATCGTCTTGAACGGCCGCAACGAAAGCGTCTGCGTCGCGAGGACGTGCTCGACCTCGCTGGTGCCGATGCCCATGGCGATCGAACCAAAGGCGCCGTGGGTGGCCGTGTGACTGTCACCGCACACCACGGTCATACCGGGCTGCGTCAGACCCAGCTGCGGACCGACGACATGCACGATGCCCTGCTCGGTGTCACCCATCGGGTGCAACCGGACACCGAACTCCTCGCAGTTCTTGCGGAGGGTGTCGACCTGGGTGCGCGACACCGGATCGGCGATCGGCTTGTCGATGTCGATCGTCGGGACGTTGTGGTCCTCGGTGGCGATCGTCAGGTCGAGACGCCGCACGGGGCGTCCCGCCAACCGGAGGCCGTCGAAGGCCTGCGGACTGGTTACCTCGTGCACGAGATGGAGGTCGATGTAGATCAGGTCCGGATTCCTGGTTCCGGACGCATCTGCTTCACCGGGCACGACAACGTGGTCGCGCCAGACCTTCTCGGCGAGAGTAAGCGGCTGGGCTGGGCTGTTGCTCATGGCTGCACTCGATATCTTCTCGGGTTCGGCGGACGGTGCACGCCCATCTCACGATGAAAACGTGCATCTCACTATTTGGACAGCTAGTATCGTCCTATGGGAAAGGATAGCGCATTCGGGGTCAGCAGCGGAATCGGCGTACTCGACAAATCCGTGGCTGTGCTCCATGCCATTGCGGACGCCCCGTGCAACCTCTCGGAGCTGTGCGAGCGCACCGGGCTCCCCCGCGCCACAGCCCACCGCCTGGCGGTCGGCCTCGAGACACACCGATTCCTCGCACGTGACATCACCGGTCGCTGGCAGCCGGGACCAGCACTCGGCGAACTCGCCGCATCCGCCCATGATCCCGTGACCGAGTCGGCCCTGATGGTCCTTCCCCGACTCCGCGACATCACCGGCGAATCCGTTCAGGTCTACCGCCGCGAGGGCGCCGAGCGGGTGTGCGTCGCAGCGATGGAACCGCCCACCGGACTCCGCGACACCGTGCCCGTCGGAACACGCTTCCCGATGAGCGCCGGCTCCGCGGCCAAGGTCCTGCTCGCCTGGGCCGACCCCGCGACGCAGCGCGCCCTCTTGCACGACAGCGTCTTCAGCGAGCGGGCACTGCACGAGATCCGACGCCGCGGCTGGGCCCAGAGTGCCGGCGAACGCGCCGCGGGCGTGGCGAGCGTCTCGGCGCCCGTGCGCGACGGCAACGGCGACGTCGTCGCGGCGATCTCGGTGTCCGGACCCATCGACCGCATGGGCCGACGCCCGGGCGCCCGCTGGGCCGCCGATCTCCTCGCCGCCGCCGACGCGATCCACAAGCGGCTGCAGACCTCCCGCGCTTGAGCCACCGTCACTGCCGATCCCCATCGTGACCGTTCCGTGCGACGGGTCCGTCGGATAGCTTCGTCACATGGGAGTCAACCAACGCAACCAGATCGTCATGTCCGACGCCGAGATCGAGGAATTCGTCGCGCGCAGCCGCACGGCCACCCTCGCCACCACGGGCCCCGACGGCGGTATCCACCTCGTCGCCATGTGGTACGGCGTCATCGACGGCGAGATCTGGTTCGAGACGAAGTCCAAGTCGCAGAAGGCGGTCAACCTTCGCCGCAACAACCGATGCACCGTGATGATCGAGGACGGCGACACCTACGACACATTGCGCGGCGTCTCCTTCGAGGGGACCGCCGAGATCCTCGACGACCCAGACTCATGCCTGAAGGTCGGGATCAGCGTCTGGGAGCGCTACACGGCCCCTTACACCGAGGAATCGCGCCCCTTCGTCGAGCAGATGATGCACAAGCGCGTGGCGGTCCGTCTGGTGCCCTCACGCATCCGCTCGTGGGATCACCGCAAGCTCGGCATCCCGGAGATGCCGGCGTCGGGAAGTACCGCCCAGTACCTGTAACCCGACCGACGAAACCGACAGCTCGCCCGTGTAGCGATCATCACATCGCGACGCGGGCGAGTTCGTCTGCCGCGCAAAGAAAAACACCCTCCCTCTGCTGGACAGAGGGAGGGTGTTCGCGTAGCCCCGACGGGATTCGAACCCGCGCTACCGCCTTGAGAGGGCGGCGTCCTAGGCCGCTAGACGACGGGGCCTTGGAACTTTCCGGCGAACCAGACCTTAACACGGGTCCGGCCGCACTCACCTTGCAGTGAAAAACTCCCCCGTCCTGCGCGAGCAGGAAGAGGGAGCTTCTGTAGCCCCGACGGGATTCGAACCCGCGCTACCGCCTTGAGAGGGCGGCGTCCTAGGCCGCTAGACGACGGGGCCAAAGGAACTTCCAGCGATCGAACCTCACGGATTCGATCTTCTTCAGTTCGCTGGGGTACCAGGACTCGAACCTAGAATGGCGGTACCAGAAACCGCTGTGTTGCCAATTACACCATACCCCATGGACTTCCTTTTCCCTGAGGAAAAGTGCCGAGAAAGACGATAGCAAAGGGTTGCCGGAAGTCCATAAACGTGCAGTTCAGAGGGCTATTTGGCGGCGATCTCGCGTGCCGCGGACAGCCGCGCGAGGGTCTTGTCGCGACCCAGGATCTCCATCGACTCGAAGAGCGGCGGACTCACCTGCGAACCGGTGACGGCGACGCGCACCGGACCGAACGCCTTACGCGGCTTGAGCTCCATACCGTCCACCAGCGCCGCGTTGAGGGCGTCCTGCAGCTCCTGGGTGGTCCAGGAGGCCAACGGCTCGATGGCGGCGATCGTGGCGTCCAGAACGGCCACTGCGTCGGCACCCAGGTTCTTGCTCGCGGCCTTCTCGTCGATCGTGAACTCGTCGTCGGAGACGTAGACGAACTTGATGAGGTCCCAGGCGTCGCCGAGGACCTGGATGCGCGTCTGGACCAACTCGGCGAGTGCGGCGAAACTCACATCGTCGACCGGCTCCGACAGGTGCCCGTGGCCGATCAGGAACTCCCTGAGACGGGCGGTGAAGTCACCGGTTTCGAGCCGGCGGATGTGCTCGGCGTTGATCGCGTCGGCCTTCTTCTGGTCGAAGCGGGCCGGATTCGAATTCACCTGTCGCACATCGAAAGCCGCGATCATCTCGTCGAGTGAGAAGACGTCGGTGTCGTGGGAGTAACCCCACCCGAGGAGCGCGAGGTAGTTCAGCAGACCCTCCGGGATGAACCCGCGGTCGCGGTGATGGAAGAGGTTCGACTGGGGGTCGCGCTTGGACAGCTTCTTGTTGCCCTCGCCCATCACGAACGGCAAATGGGCGAACTTCGGCACGAAGTCGGCGACGCCGATGCGGATGAGCGCCTCATACAGCGCGAGCTGCCGCGGCGTCGACGAGAGCAGGTCCTCCCCACGCAGGACGTGGGTGATCTTCATCATGGCGTCGTCGACCGGGTTGACCAACGTGTACAGCGGGTCGCCCGATGCGCGGGTCAGCGCGAAATCGGGAACGGTGCCGGCCTTGATCGTCGTCGTGCCGCGGACGAGGTCATCCCAGGTGAGATCGGTGTCCGGCATGCGCAGGCGCACAACCGGTTTGCGACCCTCGGCGCGGTAGGCCTCCCGCTGCTCGTCGGTGAGGTCCCGGTCGAAGTTGTCGTAACCGAGCTTGGGATCGCGGCCGGCCGCCTTGTGCCGCGCCTCGACCTCCTCAGGGGTGGAGAAGGCCTCGTAGGCCTCCCCCGCCTCGAGCAGACGTGCCACGACGTCGGCGTGGATCTCACGCCGCTCCGACTGGCGGTAGGGGCCGTACGGGCCACCGACCTCGGGGCCCTCGTCCCAGTCCATCCCGAGCCAACGCAGGGCATCGAGGATCGCCTGGTACGACTCCTCGCTGTCGCGCGACGAGTCGGTGTCCTCGATGCGGAACACGAAGGTTCCACCGTCGTGACGCGCCTGGGCATAGTTGAACAGCGCGGTCCGCACGAGTCCCACATGGGGTGTACCGGTCGGGGACGGACAGAATCGGACTCGTACGGCTTCACTACTGGTCATGACCTTCAGGGTATCGAAACCGCCTTAGGCCCTGACCGGCGCGTTCAGTCCCGGAACCGCCCGCAGAAGTCGACGAGCACGCGGTTCACCTCGGCCGGTTGTTCGAGATAGCCGAAATGCCCGGCACGTTCGATCTGTACGTACTCCGCACCCGGAATCGCCTCGGCCACCTCGCGAGCCAGCTTCGGCGGCAGGGTGCGGTCGTCGGCGAACCCGACGACCAGCGTCGGACGGGTGATGTTGCGGTACGCCGAGAGCCGGTCGGACTCCTTGTTGTGGAGTTCGAGCTGCGCACGCACCCCCGGGGTGATCGTCTGCGGCGAGAAACTGATGATGTCGAGCCAATCCCGGGCGGAGCGGTCGTCGTCGAGGGTGTGCGGCGACAGGTTGAGATGAGCCGTGATGGCGGCCTCGTACTCCGGCGGCAGCTTGATCTTGTTGTCGTAGAGCGCGCGCTCACCGGCCGAGATCGCTTCCTGCAGCGGGGTGTTGCGACCATAGGTGGCGATCAGGACGGCAGCCTTGACGACGTCGGGCCGCGCCAGGGCGAGTTCCTGGGTGATCCGGGCGCCCAACGAGGTGCCCACGACGATCGCCGGACCGCGACCCAGATGCTCGATGAGTGCGGCGGTGTCGGCGACCATGTCGTCGAGGCTGAAACCCTCCGCACACTCCGACGACGGGGCGATGCCGCGGTTGTCGAAGGTGACGACGGTATAACCCGCCTTCACCAGTGCCGGTTCCTGATTGGCCTTCCACACGCGACCGGGACTCCCGGTGCCCATCACCATGACGACGAGCGGGCCGCTCCCGGCCACGCTGTAGGAGATGTCGATGCCGTTGACGCGTGCCGTACTGGGAGCTGTCATGCCTTGTCCACCACCGGGTTGGAGAGCGTGCCGATTCCGTTGACGGTCACCGAGACCCGTTGTCCGGCAACCATGGGTCCCACCCCTTCGGGCGTGCCCGTGAGGATCACGTCACCGGGGAGCAGGGTCATGATCCGCGTGATCCACTCGACGATCTCGCCGATGTCATGCAGCATCAATGACGTCCGCGTGCGCTGCTTGACCTCTCCGTCGAGCTCGGTGACGAGTTCGACGTCGGACGGATCGAAGGAGGTCTCGATCCATGGACCGAGCGGGCAGAAGGTGTCGTAGCTCTTGCCACGTGTCCACTGACCGTCGGCCTTCTGGTGATCACGGGCGGTCACGTCGTTGGCGATGGTGTAACCCAGGATGACATCCTTGGCCTGTGCGGCCTTGACGTCCTTGCAGGGACGGCCGATGACCACGGCCAGTTCGCCTTCGTAGTCGACGCGGTCCGACGACGGCGGGCGCACGATCGGGACCTCGGGACCGATGATCGAGGTGTTGGGCTTGATGAAGATCACCGGGTCGGCGGGTGCCTCACCACCCATCTCGGCCGCGTGCGCGGCGTAGTTCTTGCCGATGCAGATCACCTTGCTGGCCAGGATCGGGGCCAGCACACGGACGTCGGCCAGTTTCCAGGAGCGACCGGTGAACGTCGGGGTGCCGAACGGATGCTCGGCGATCTCCTTGGCGACAGCGTCGTCGCCCTCCCCTTCGACGGACACGAAGGCCACTCCGTCGGGACTCGCAATTCGACCTAAGCGCATGTCCAGACCCTATCGCACCCATCGATCCCATCCGTTGGGAGCCGAGTTGGCCATCCCATCCATCAGTCTTAGAATGTGAACCAATTGTTCCAAAGTATGAGATTCGGAGCGGGGTGAGTTCGGATGGATGACGTGAGCATCATTTCCAGCACCAGGAGGTGGGTCATCCTCGGATGCTCCCTGCTCGCCGCACTGACGACCACATGCGTCGTGAGCGGCGTCGCGTATCTGATCCCCGCGCTGCACACCGACGCCGGACTGACCCTCACTGCGGCGTCGACGCTCGCCGCCGTCCCAACGATCGGCCTCATGATGGCCACGTTCCTGTGGGGGATCCTGCTGGACCGATACGGCGAACGCCGGATCCTGCTGATCTCCCTGTCGATCTCGCTCGTCGGCGCCACCGGCGCGGCCGTCGCTGCGGCCGCCGATGCGTCGTACGTCCTCGTCGGAGCGGCACTCCTGGTGGGTGGCATCGGATCCGGCGCCGCCAACGGCGCCAGCGGTCGGATCGTGGTGGGCTGGTTCCCCTCCCAGCAACGCGGCACCGCGATGGGTGTCCGGCAGATGGCGCAACCCCTGGGCATCGGGACGTGCGCGTTGACCATGCCGGTCGTCGCGGACATCCAGGGACCTGCTGTGGCCCTGGCCATCCCCGCCGTGATCACCGCCGTCGGCCTGGTCGCCGTGCTGATCGGCATCACCGACCCACCGCGTCCGGCGACTTCCGTTGGTACCGAACACGATCCCACGACCGACCGAAACCCCTACCGGGGCAACTCGTTTCTGGCCCGCGTCCACGTCGTCAGCATGCTGCTCGTCGTACCGCAGTCGATGATGTGGACCTTCGTGCCCACGTGGCTGATCGTGGCCCACGACTGGTCACCCGCCGGCGCCGGGATCCTGATCACCGTGACGCAGGTGGTCGGCGCCCTCGGCCGGATCGCCGCGGGCCGATGGTCGGACGCCTGGCTCTCCCGGATGGGTCCCATCCGGATCATCGCGGTCGCGGGTGTCGCATCGATGTGCGCTCTCGCCGTGGCGGATTGGTTCGACAGTCCCGTCGCACCCGCTCTGATGGCGGTGGCGAGCGTGATCTCGGTGGCCGACAACGGCCTGGCGTTCACCGCCATCGCCGAGTTCGCCGGGCCCGACTGGAGCGGACGCGGACTCGCGGTGCAGAACACCGGACAGTACCTGGTGACCGCGGCTACGACGCCGGTGTTGGGGGCTCTGATCGCCGCGGTCGGTTTCCCGGCGGCGTTCGCGGTGACCGCGCTCGCACCGCTGGTGGCCACTCCCCTGGTCCCGCGCGACGCCCAACGGCTCGACGAGGAGCCGGTGAAGGCCTGACCGGCCCGGGAATCCACCACATATGGATCAACCCACCACCCGATCGCCGGGTGGTGGGTTGATTCCGTGGTGCGGGTTCGCGGACCTCAGGCGAGGCGTTCGCGGATGCGTTTGCCGACCTCACTGGTGACGACCGGGCCGCTGCGCTCGGCGAGGTCGTCGGCGACGGCCTTCTCGATCCGGGCCGCGGCGTCGTTCTCACCGAGGTGCTGGAGCAGCAGCGCCGTGGACAGAATGGCAGCGGTCGGATCGGCCTTGCCCTGACCGGCGATGTCGGGTGCCGAACCGTGAACCGGTTCGAACATCGACGGGTTCGCGCCGGTGGCATCGATGTTGCCCGACGCCGCGAGCCCGATTCCGCCGCTGACGGCAGCCGCGATGTCGGTGATGATGTCGCCGAACAGGTTGTCGGTGACGACCACGTCGAAGCGGCCGGGGTCGGTGACCAGGTAGATGGTCGCCGCGTCCACATGGCAGTAGTCCGTGGTGACGTCGGGGAATTCGGCGCCGATCTCCTCGACCGCACGGCTCCACAACTTCCCGGCGAAGCCGAGCACGTTGGTCTTGTGGACCAGCGTGAGCTTCTTACGACGCTGCTGCGCACGCTGGAAAGCGTTGCGCACCACGCGTTCGACGCCGAAGCGGGTGTTGACGCTGACCTCGGTGGCCACCTCGTGCGGGGTGCCCACGCGGATCGAGCCACCGTTGCCGGTGTAGGGCCCCTCGGTGCCCTCGCGGACGACGACGAAGTCGATCTCGGGGTCGCCGGCCAGCGGCGAGGTGACACCCGGGTACCTGCGCGACGGACGCAGGTTCACGTGGTGATCCAGGGCGAAACGCATGGTGAGCAGCAGGCCGCGTTCGAGGATGCCCGGGGGCACCGACGGATCGCCGATGGCGCCCAGCAGGATTGCGTCGTGGCGGCGCAACGACTCGAGGTCGTCTTCGGTGAGGAGCTCACCGTTGCGGTGGTAGCGGCGAGCGCCGAGATCGAACTCGGTGGTGCTCACCGACGGGACGACGGCCTCGAGGACACCGAGCGCCTCCCCGATGACTTCGGGTCCGATGCCGTCGCCGGCGATGACAGCGAGCTTCACGACAGGTCCACCTGCTCGATCAGGGTGGCGCCCACGGCCGTACCGATGGCCTCGACGACGTCGTCGCCGACCGCGCTGCTCACGCGCAGCATCATGGTCGCGCCGCCGCCCTCGGCATCCTGCGACAGACCGGCGGCGAGGATGTCGACGCCGGCATCGCCGAGCAGGGTGCCGATCTTGCCGAGCGAGCCCGGACGATCGGCGTAGCTGACGATCAGGTTGTGGCCCTCGGCGCGGAGGTCGAAGTTGCGGCCGTTGATGTTGACGATCTTCTCGACGAGGCGGGGCTCGGTGAGCGTGCCGGAGACGTTGTGGACCGAGCCGTCGGCGAAGACGGCCTTCACGTCGACGACGCTGCGGTGGTTGGGGCTCTCCGGAGCGGTGGTCACCTCGCTGGTGACGCCACGGCTCTCGGCGACGGCCGGGGCGTTGACGAAGGTGACCGGCTCGTCGAGGACTGCCGAGAACAGGCCGCGCAGCGCCGACAGTCCGAGGACCTCGACGTTCTTGGCGGCCAGCTCACCGCGGACGTCGACGACGATGGAGGTCGGCGGCTCCTTGCTGATGGCGCCGACGAGGACACCGGCCTTGCGGGCGACCTCGAGCCACGGGGCGACCTCTTCGTCGACCGCGCCGCCGGTGATGTTGACGGCGTCGGGCACGAAGTGACCCGCCAGGGCGAGACGAACGCTCTTGGCGACGTCGGTGCCGGCACGGTCCTGGGCCTCGCTGGTGGAGGCGCCGAGGTGCGGGGTCACAACGACCTGCGGGAGGTCGAACAGCGGCGAGTCGGTGCAGGGCTCGGTCGCGAAGACGTCGAGGCCCGCGGCGCGGACCTGGCCGGAATTGATGGCGTCGGCCAGTGCCTGCTCGTCGATCAGACCACCGCGGGCGGCGTTGACGATGACGACACCCTTCTTGGTGCGGGCGAGCTGCTCGGCGCCGATGAGACCGAGGGTCTCGGGCGTCTTGGGCAGGTGCACGGTGATGAAGTCGGCGCGCTCGAGGAGCTCGTCGAGGCTGACCAGCTCGATGCCGAGCTGAGCGGCGCGGGCCGGCGAGACGTAGGGGTCGTACGCGATGATGTGGGTCTCGAAGGCGGCCAGACGAGCGGCGACCAGCTGACCGATGCGGCCGAGGCCGACGACGCCGACGGTCTTGTCGAAGATCTCGACGCCGTTGAAAGACGAACGCTTCCAGGTCTTCTCGCGCAGGGTGGCGTCAGCGGCCGGGATCTGGCGCGACGCCGACATCAGCAGCGCGATGGCGTGCTCGGCGGCGGTGTGGATGTTGGAGGTCGGCGCGTTGACGACCATGACGCCGCGGGCGGTGGCCGCGGGGACGTCGACGTTGTCGAGACCGACACCGGCGCGCGCGATGATCTTCAGCTTCTTGCCGGCGTCGAGGACCTCGGCGTCGACAGTCGTCGCGGAACGCACGAGGATGGCGTCGGCGTCGACGACGGCCTCGAGCAGCTTGGGACGGTCCGGGCCGTCGACCCATCGCACCTCGACACCGTCACCGAGTGCTTCCACGGTGGACGGCGCCAGCTTGTCGGCGATGAGTACGACCGGGCGGCCAGCAGAGCTCACAGTCTTTTCTCCAGGTTCGGGGCAGGTGCGATTTCTCACCTTCGGCAGGACGGAGCGTCGTGGACTCTCCGCATCACAGCTTAAAGGTCTGGTAGATGGCTCCGAACAGGCGGTCTACCCCAAAAGGGAAGCCGTGTCCGTGTGGCTGGGTAGAGTGTGACGGGCATTACGGCGCGTTACGGCGAGCATCACGGAAGGGTTGCAAACCGACCGCGGGTCGATCCCACGCCGGAGCGAATGCCGGGGAGTCCCGGTACGGTGTGCTTTGACCGCCTGCCGCGACCTTTCCGGCAGGCGTTTCGGCGCATTGCGAATTAGAAGTGGAGAGCGGATGACGAAGAAGCTGACGGCACTGTTGGCGGTTTTGGCTGCGACGGTGCTCGCCGGCTGGGGAGCGGGTGTCGCGGTTGCGGCCCCGGCGAAGATCTTCCTCGGGGGCGGCTCTGGAATTCTTGTCCTCAAAGGTGGTAACTCCGCTGCAGCCTGCACCCTGACGACGATCGGCCGCTCCAAGACCGGCAAGCTCATCGGCATCACCGCGGGACACTGCGGTAACCCCGGCCAGAAGGTCTACTCGGAGACCTTCCAGGACCGCGGCCAGGCCGGCACCATCACCCACTCGTTCTCCGACCTCGACATGGCGATCATCCAGATGGACGCCTCGAAGGTCGTGCCGCTGCGCACCGTCCGCGGCGTGACGATCCGCTCGGTCGACCCCCGACCCATCGGCTTCCCCACCATCGCGTGCAAGGAAGGCCGCACCACCGGAAACACCTGTGGCATCGCCTGGTTCTCCGAGGGTGACGTCCACCTGAGCCAGCTGTGCGTCATCGAAGGCGACTCCGGCAGCCCCGTCGTCGTCGGCGACCGCCTCGTCGGCATGGTGAACGCCTACTACTTCCTCGGTTGCTTCGGCCCGGAGACCGGCACCAACATCAAGCCGATCCTCAACCGGGTGGCCTCAATCCCCGAGTACAAGGGATTCACGATCGCCTGATCGAACTTCCCCATGCGACGCCCCGGGTTCACACCCGGGGCGTTGTGCGTTTCCGGGACATTGCCCGCCCAGCCGCAGCTTTCGCTGAAAACCGCCCCTGAGATCGACCCTCCAGGGGTGGACCGGCGACATAGTGCCGCCGGTCCCCCTGTGGAGGGTCTCTTTCAGGGGTGCTTTCCAGGGGCGGTTTTCGGGGCCCGCGGCCACCCACCGCTCCCGCAAACCCACCCTTTTTCGGCAGATCCGCCCCTTTCGCGGGGGTGGGTCTGCCGAAAAAGGGTGGGTTTGTGCGTCGACGACGGCGGGCCCGCACCTCCGGAGAGATGCGGGCCCGCTGTCAGTGCATACGCAGGACTACCGCCGCCTACCGACCGGTGTCGGCGAACTGGTCAGCGTCGAGCCTCTCCGCGGCACTGCCGTCCACCAGTTCAGTCCGTGACTCGGCGTTCATCCAATAGAAGCGCAGCATCGAGTAGAGCGCCGCTCCGCCCGGCGTATACCAGGGCGCGTCACCCAGCATGTATCGCGGCGAATCAGGCGCGCTCTCTATGACCACTACGTCGCGGGCCGGCCGTGATTCGGTCCGTTCCGCCGTGATTCGAGCGATGTCGACCCACCGGATCTCCGTGTCAGACGCAGTCCGATGGTGCGTCAAGCCCTGGTCGTCGAAGGTGATACTCGGCGGCCCATATTTCCGGCGGGCATACTCGCCATAAACCGCGGCGGCTACGATGACGGCGACCCCGATCGGAAAGAAGACCTTCTGTCCTGGCGTCAGCGACAGGTCGATCACGCCCGACGGGACGAGCACCACGAATCCCACACCGCCGACAGTCGCCAGCGCCAGCGCGACACGAATCAGGCGATCGTAGACACGGTCGTAACGCAAAATGGTCCGCGCGCCAGTGAACTCAACGTTGGGCTCGACCCGTTCGAGAACACGGACTTGGAGTACACCGACTGCAGCGATGATTATCGCCAACGAAAACGCAGCTGTAACGAAGGCAGTCGGCACATCCCGCGCTCGAAACGCACTCACCGCCAGAGCAACCGCAGCCGGCGTCATCAGAGCGACGAATAGGAGTCCGATCACACGGCCACCCCGCCACGCTTCCGGCCTGCGTACATCGGTCACGAAACTCCCCCCTCTACCCTCGTCGGAAACGCCCCCGACGCAACAGTTTTCGACCCGTGGAGCGTATGTCACGACGTCGGCGCTGGACAAACGGCTTCTCCGACCTTCTTGCCGACCCACCCGAAGAGCCAGCTTCCAGCCATGGAGCCTCCTGCGGCACCGGCGACAGCCGCCGGGCCGCCAGGGGCGGACGCGCCTGCGCCAAGAACGCCGCCCGCATACCCGCCGGCGGCGCCGAACGCAGCCGAGAACCCCGCGACGCACTTGTCCTCAGCCACTACAACGTCATAGATTCCAACGCCGATCGCCAGCGCTGGACCACCGTACTTAGCACCCGCCCCGAGCTTCTCGGCGCCTGCCGCCGAGATCCGCGGGATACCGTGACCGTCATCGACATACTTGTCGACTCCACTGAGCACGCCCCCGATGGTCGTCTCGATCGGATGCGAGAAGAACGGGCTGTCCGCCGGTATGTCCCCAGTACGACCGTCCGGCGTAGTCACTCGGCCGGTCTTGTATCCGTCCTCCCATTCCTCCGCATATGCCGTAGTTCCGTCAGCCCAGGTGGTGGAGAATACCTTCGTTCCGGTGAGGTCCTCCCATGAGTGCGAAGTCGAGATCACCTTCCCGCCGCGGTCATAATGCTTGACAGTCGTCTCGAAAAGCTTCATTGACGGCATGGACCCCCGGTACGGATCCCATTCGGTGATGACTTGGCGACTACCGTCCTGCATGTAGAGAATCTTGTGGCGGCCCTGATCATCTTCGAACCTCTCTGTTGCTCGCACCGTCATCGCCATGTCCTCGGCACGCACCATCAGCTGCTGTTGCAGACCCAGAAGGGTGCCCGGGTTCGGCACTTGATCGGTCGGGGCCACTAGCCCCGGAATCGGTACAAACATGTTTGTCGACGGGTTTGTCCAACCGTGCTTGCCCGCGGCGGCCTGGATGGCCTGTGCAACTGAGTTGTCAGCGGCGTCGACTGCCAACAGGAGTTGGTTTGTGGCGCCCTGCTGTCGATTAGCTTCCCCGGCCAGACGATCGGCCTCCTCGATGGACATTTCAATCGGGTCGATCAAGACGACCCACGCGTCGGTCACCCAGAGTTTGCTCGCGTCCACGGCGTCAGCCTTCGCCAGAAGGTCTGTTCGCGCTTTTCCAAGCGTGTGTGCCCCCTCGGAGAGCGCCAACCCTACTGAGGCAGCAAACGACGCAAGATCTGTCGCCGAGTTGGTCGCGCGCCGGAACGCCGCTGTCCCGGCATCGTGACTCAGCCCTGTCCAGCCTCTCAGTGAGGGCAGACTCTGACACGCCGTGTACACCGACCCGACAGCAGACTCGGTCGTCGCCCCTGCTGTGTCAACTGATTCCCCGCCGCCGGCGAGTGCTGCCGGAGCCCAACCGGTGAGCTGCGGGCGAGTCGGCAGCACGCTAATTCCTCCCGGCCCCGAACTCGAGACTTTCGAACGTTCGAGCTAGCGCCGCGTCCTCGACCTCAAACGTATTGCCCGCGCCTCGAACTGCGTTTCCGATGGAGCTCAGACTGTCGGAAATCGACTCCGCCCGCGACCGAAGCTCCAAAGCAACGAGTCGTGCAGCCCACTGCGTCGCCGAACCGTCGACACAATCCGCAGCGAGTCGCGCCTTGTCTCCGAGATCAGCTGCCACAAGAGCCGAAGCAGCGTCGTCGGCTTGGTTGGCAAGCGATTGGAGCACCCCAGAATCTACCCGCATCACACCCCCATTGATGTTCGCAGGTGACGGTAGCAGTCCCCTGCAACATCACGTCACAGGCCATTCACAGCCGGTCCCGGTCGACCGTGGCCTAAAAGCCGATCGGCCCCCGGGAAATCCCGGGGGCCGATCGTAAGAAATGCTTAGACTCAGGCGGTCTCGGTGATCGGACGATCAACCCAGCTCATCAGGTCGCGCAGCTTCTTGCCGGTGACCTCGATCGGGTGCTCGGCGTTCTGCTTGCGCAGGCCCTCGAGCTCCTTGTTGCCGCCCTCGACGTTGGCGACGAGGCGCTTGACGAAGGTGCCGTCCTGGATGTCCTTGAGGATGGCGCGCATGCGCTCCTTGGTGTCGGCGTCGATGACGCGGGGGCCCGAGATGTAGCCACCGAACTCGGCGGTGTCGGACACCGAGTAGTTCATGCGGGCGATGCCACCCTCGTACATGAGGTCGACGATGAGCTTGAGCTCGTGCAGCACCTCGAAGTAGGCCATCTCCGGTGCGTAACCGGCCTCGACCATGACCTCGAAGCCGGCCTTGACCAGTTCCTCGGTGCCACCGCAGAGCACGGCCTGCTCACCGAAGAGGTCGGTCTCGGTCTCTTCCTTGAAGGTGGTCTTGATGATTCCGGCGCGGCCACCGCCGATGGCGCTGGCGTAGCTGAGAGCGAGAGCCTGGCCCTCACCCTTCGGGTCCTGGGCGACCGCGATGAGCGCGGGCACACCCTTGCCGTCGACGAACTGGCGACGGACGAGGTGGCCGGGGCCCTTCGGGGCGACCATGGCGACGGTGACGTTCTCCGGAGCCTTGATCAGGCCGAAGTGGATGTTCAGGCCGTGACCGAAGAACAGCGCGTCGCCGTCCTTGAGGTTCGGCTCGATGTCCTCGGTGAAGATCTGCGCCTGCGAGGTGTCGGGTGCGAGGACCATGATGACGTCGGCCCAGGCGGCAGCCTCGGAAGCGGTCAGGACCTTGAGGCCCTGCTCCTCGGCCTTGGCCTTGGACTTGGAGCCCTCACGCAGGCCGATGACGACGTCGACGCCCGAGTCACGCAGCGACAGCGAATGCGCATGGCCCTGGCTGCCATAGCCGATCACCGCGACCTTGCGACCCTGGATGATCGACAGATCTGCGTCGTCGTCGTAGAACAGTTCGATGGCCACTTTGTTTCCCTTCGATTTGTGGCGCCCCTCGCGATTCTCTCTCTCGCCGAGGGACATATAAATTCTTTCGCCGCTGTCAACAGCGCAGTCTACGGTCAGCGGTTGGCCGACATGCTCTTCGGTCCGCGTCCGAGCGCAACGGCGCCGGACTGGGCGATCTCGCGGATGCCGTAAGGATCGAGCATCCGGAGCAGCGCCTCGAGCTTCTCCGACGTACCGGTGGCCTCGATGGTGAGGGACTCCGGCGACACGTCGATGACCTTGGCGCGGAACAGGTTCACCACCTCGATGACCTCGGTGCGCACCGTCGAGTCCGAACGGACCTTGACCATCATGAGCTCGCGGGACACCGAGTTGGCCGGGTCCTGCTCGACGATCTTGATCACGTTCACCAGCTTGTTGAGCTGCTTGGTGACCTGCTCGAGGGGGAAGTCCTCGACGGAGACCATGATGGTCATCCGCGAGATCCCCTTGAGCTCGGTGGGTCCGACGGCCAACGACTCGATGTTGAACCCGCGACGCGAGAACAATCCGGAGACACGGGCCAGGACGCCCGGCCGGTCCTCGACCAGGACGCTGAGGGTGTGGGTGGTGCTCACTTCGGGTCCTTCTCTGCTGCGCGGTCGGCCCCGGCGTTGTCGACCTGCTGGTCGACGGTCCCGCGGGGGGCGTTCATCGTCTCGTGGATTTCGACCGGGTCCGACGCCGACTCCTCGTCGTCGAACAGCGGTCGGATGTTGCGGGCCGCCATGATCTCGTCGTTGCCGGTGCCGGCGGCGACCATCGGCCACACCTGGGCGTCCTTGCCGACGATGAAGTCGATGACGACCGGGCGGTCGTTGATCGCACGTGCCTGCGCGATGACGTCGTCGACGTCCTCCTCACGCTCGACGCGGAATGCGACGCAGCCCAATGCCTCTGCCAGCTTCACAAAGTCCGGGATCATCCGCGAGTGCGTGGCGAGGTCGGTGTTGGAGTAGCGCTCTTCGTAGAAGAGGGTCTGCCACTGGCGGACCATGCCCAGGTTGCCGTTGTTGATCAGCGCGACCTTGATCGGGATGCCCTCGATCGCGCAGGTGGCCAGTTCCTGGTTGGTCATCTGGAAGCAGCCGTCGCCGTCGATGGCCCACACCTCGGTGTCGGGTGCGGCGGCCTTGGCGCCCATGGCGGCGGGCACCGCGTAACCCATCGTGCCCAGACCACCGGAGTTCAGCCAGGTGCGCGGCTTCTCGTAGGAGATGAACTGAGCGGCCCACATCTGGTGCTGGCCGACGCCGGCGCAGTACACCGCGTCGGGTCCGGCGGCCTTGCCCAGCGCCTGGATGACGAACTCCGGCGACATCGAACCGTCGGTCTGACGGTCGTAGCTCAGCGGGTAGGTCTTCCGGATGCCGTCGAGGTAGGTCCACCACTCCGACAGGTCCGGCGTGGTGCCGGTGGTCGCCCGCTCGTCGCGCAGCGTCTCGGTCAGCTCGGCGATGACCGCCTTGCAGTCGCCGACGATCGGCACGTCGACCGGACGGTTCTTGCCGATCTCGGCCGGGTCGATGTCGGCGTGGATGACCTTGGCGTCGGGCGCGAAGGAATCGAGCTGACCGGTCACGCGGTCGTCGAACCGCGCGCCGAGGGTGATCAGCAGATCGCTGCGCTGCAGGGCGCCCACCGCCGCGACGGTGCCGTGCATACCCGGCATGCCCAGGTGCTGGTCGTGGCTGTCGGGGAACGCGCCGCGCGCCATCAGGGTCGTGACAACCGGGATGCCGGTCAGCTCGGCGAGCTCGAGCAGCTCCTCGGAGGCGTTGGCCTTGATGACGCCGCCACCGACATAGAGGACCGGCGACTTGGCGGCGTTGATCAGGCGAGCCGCCTCGCGAACCTGCTTGCCGTGCGGCTTGGTGACCGGACGGTAGCCGGGCAGGTCGATCTGCGGCGGCCACGAGAACGTGGTCTGACTCTGCAGGATGTCCTTCGGGATGTCGACGAGAACCGCACCGGGACGGCCGCTCTCGGCGATGTGGAAGGCCTCGGCGATGGTCTTCGGGATGTCGATGGCGCGACTGACCAGGAAGTTGTGCTTCGTGATCGGCATGGTGATGCCGGAGATGTCGGCTTCCTGGAAGGCGTCGGTGCCGATCAGCGAGCGGCCGACCTGGCCGGTGATCGCCACGACCGGAACGGAGTCCATCTGCGCATCGGCCAGCGGGGTGACCAGGTTGGTGGCACCCGGGCCCGAGGTCGCCATCATGACGCCGGCGCGACCAGCGACCTGCGCGTAGCCGGTGGCGGCGTGGCCGGCACCCTGCTCGTGGCGCACGAGGACGTGGCGGACCTTGGTGGAGTCGAGCAGCGGGTCGTAGACCGGCAGGACCGCACCACCGGGGATGCCGAAGACGACCTCGACACCGAGCTCCTCGAGGGATCGGACCACAGACTGCGCACCGCTGACGCGCTCCGGCGCGACGGTGTGCTGACCTACCGCACGGAGGTTGCCCGCCGCGGGAGACTGCTGACGCAGTCCGGCGTTACGCGTCGGCTCATTACGGCCGGCGTCGGTGCGTGCTGTTGGTGCGCTCACTGCACGATCCTCATCTTGTTTGTATTTCGGTGGTTGGGTGATGTGACTACCTGACATGAAAAAACCCCCGACAGCTTCCGCTGTTCGAGGGTGGCGCGTCGATGCCGGTAGGGGTCTGCGAAGTGACCGGTCAGGCGACGCGCCAGCCGATTACTACGAGGATCCCGTTTGTCATCACGTAGATCACGGTAGGACCGCGCGTCGTTCTGAGTCAAACTCCGGACCATGCCGTCCCACATGATGAGAACGCACTGGTGGTGACGGACGTCTCACCGACTACTGCCGGGTAGACCCGACGCCGCGTTCCTCGTGGCCGGGTTGGCACAATGGATGTGTGCCGACTGACTCCAGCGACCCCGCCGCCTCGACACCCGACGACTCTGCGGAGATCCCCTACCCGGTGGTCTTCCGCATCAACCGTGTCGCGTACTTCACGGTGCCGATGGTCGCGCTCGTGGTGGTCCTGCTGCTCGGCGCCTCGTACTGGTTCGCTTTTCTCTTCGTCGTCCCGGTGGCCCTGTACATGTGGATCCACCGCCTCCGCACGATCGTCACCGAGGACGGACTCCGCGTGGTGGGTGGCCTGTCCACCACCGAACTCCCCTGGTCCGAGATCGCCGGCCTGCAGTTCCCGAAGTGGAGCTCGGTCCGTGCGGTCCGGCCCGACGGTGAGCGGATCAAGCTGCCCGCCATCGGTTTTCGCGATCTACCCGTACTGAACGTGGTGAGCAAGGGTCGCATCCCGGATCCGTTCGAGGCCGCCGCGAACCGCGACAAGTAGGTTCGATCGGTCCCGGCGGCACAGAATCGACGCTGCGCGAACGGCTTTGACAACGACGGCAGCCGATAGGCTCGTCGCGTGACGTACGCGATGCTCGACGCGAACCAACTCGACGACCTGATCTCCGACGGTCAGCTCGGTGCGGCCGCGACCGCGCTCTCGGCGCTGCCCGCCGGTGACATCGCGGCTCTCCTCGACCGTCTGTCCCATCAGGCGCGGGGCGTGGCCTTCCGTCTCCTCCCGAAGGATCTCGCCGTCGAGGTCTTCGACGATCTCTCCTCGGGCTCCCAGCGTCGACTCATCGACGATCTCGGGACGGTCGAGGTGGCGGCCGCGTTCGATCACCTCGACCCCGACGACCGCGCCGAACTCCTCGACGAACTGCCCGCCGGCGTCGCCCGGGCCCTCATCCAGCAACTCACCCCCGGCGAACGCGACGTCACCGCCGTCGTGCTGGGTTACCCGCGCGGTTCGGTCGGGCGTCGGATGAGTCCCGAGTTCGTCCACGCCCGGCGCGACGAGACCGCCGACGCCGCCCTCACCCGGGTCAAGGACCGCGGCCACGCCGCCGAGACGATCTACACCGTGCCCGTCCTCGACGATGCGCGTTCGCTGTGTGGCGTCGTCAGCCTCCGCGACCTCCTCCTCGCCGAACCCGACGCACCCATCGCCGAGCTGATGAGCAAGCCGATGTTCGCCCACGTCGACGACGACGCCGAGTCCACCGCCCAACGATGCATCGACCGCGGCATTCTCGCGATGCCGGTCGTCGATCGTGACAACCGGCTGGTCGGTGTCCTCACCATCGACGACGCGGTCGAGGTCGTCGAACAGGCCCGCGACACCGACGAGGCCCGTGCCGGCGCGCGCGAACCGCTCCGCGAGCCGTACCTGCACGCATCGATCCTGTCGATCACCCGCGCCCGCATCGTGTGGCTGTTCGTCCTCGCGGTGTCGGCGATCCTCACCGTCAACGTCCTGGAGATCTTCGAGGGCACCCTCGAACAGAAGGTCGCCCTCGCCCTGTTCATCCCGCTGCTGACCGGCATCGGCGGCAACACCGGTTCGCAGGCCGCCACCACCGTCACCCGCGCCCTCGCGACCGACGACGTCACCACCCGCGACGTCGTCCGGGTCGCCGCCAAGGAGGTCCGGGTCGGACTCACGATGGGCTCGCTGCTCGGCGTCGCCGGATTCGCCGTCGCCGCACTGGTCTACGGGGTCGACATCGGCGCGGTCATCGGGCTGACGATCGTGTCGATCTGCACGATGGCTGCGACCGTCGGCGGCGTGATGCCCCTGGTCGCGAAGTCCATCCGGGTGGACCCCGCGGTCTTCTCCACCCCGTTCATCTCGACGTTCTGCGATGCAACCGGCCTGATCGTCTACTTCTCCATCGCCAAGGCGGTTCTGGGAATCTGAGTCCGCCGCCGCTGCGTCGACGGCCCGGGGTCACGTCCGAATCGTTTTGTTTCCGCATGTCACAGCGGAGTAGCCTGGTCTCTCGGCGACTCGCGACGCCCACCCTCAGCGTGCGACGCCGTTCAACCCAGTTCCCGGGGCCCACAGCCCGAGTGAGACAAACCCCCGGGATCGCGGTGTTGACGCCAAGAGTCCGACGCGCACAACGTCTTCGGCCCAGCAGTGCCCGAAACCGTTCGGCGACGCCGACTCTGCCCGACCCGACGATCGATATTGAGGAACCCATGCCAGCCTTGAGGTCACGCACCACCACCGTCGGCCGCGAAGCCGCCGGCGCCCGCTCCCTGTGGCGAGCCACCGGTATGACCGACGACGATTTCGGCAAGCCCATCGTGGCGATCGCCAACTCGTACACGCAGTTCGTGCCGGGCCATGTGCACCTCAAGGATGTCGGCGAGATCGTCGCCGACGCAGTGCGAGCCGCGGGCGGCGTCCCGCGTGAGTTCCACACCATCGCCGTCGACGACGGCATCGCGATGGGCCACGGCGGCATGCTCTATTCGCTGCCGTCCCGCGAGATCATCGCCGACTCCGTCGAATACATGGTCAACGCCCACACCGCCGACGCACTGGTGTGCATCTCCAACTGCGACAAGATCACCCCCGGCATGCTGAATGCCGCGATGCGCCTGAACATCCCGACCGTCTTCGTGTCCGGCGGTCCGATGGAGGCCGGCAAGGCGGTCGTCGTCGACGGTGTCGCCCAGGCGCCCACCGACCTGATCACCGCGATCTCCGCGTCGGCCAACAGCGACGTGGACGAGGACGGCCTGAGCGAGGTCGAGCGGTCGGCCTGCCCGACCTGCGGCTCCTGCTCGGGCATGTTCACCGCCAACTCGATGAACTGCCTCACCGAGGCCCTCGGACTCGCCCTGCCGGGCAACGGCTCCACGCTGGCCACCCACGAGGCGCGTCGTGCGCTGTTCGAGCGCGCCGGCAAGGTCGTCATCGAGGCCGCCAACCGCTGGTACCGCGAAGACGACGCGTCGGTGCTGCCGCGGAGCATCGCGACCCCGGCCGCCTTCCGGAACGCGATGGCGCTCGACGTCGCCATGGGCGGCTCGACCAACACCGTGCTGCACATCCTCGCCGCGGCGCAGGAGGGCGAGGTCGCCGACTTCGATCTGTCGACCATCGACGAGATCAGCCGCAACGTTCCCTGCCTGTCGAAGGTCTCCCCGAACTCCGACTACCACATGGAGGACGTCCACCGGGCCGGCGGAATCCCGGCGATCCTCGGGGAGCTGCGTCGGGCCGGTCTGCTCGACGACACCACCTCGACCGTCTACAGCCCGACCCTGGCGCAAGCCCTCGACGACTGGGACATCCGCGGCGGCAAGGCGACCGACGAGGCCGTCGAACTGTTCCACGCAGCTCCGGGCGGCGTCCGCACCACGACCCCGTTCTCGACGGCCAACCGGTGGAGCTCGCTCGACACCGACGCCGCCGGCGGTTGCATCCGCGACCTCGAGCACGCCTACACCGTCGAAGGTGGGCTGTGCGTCCTGCGCGGGAACCTCGCACCCGACGGTGCCGTGCTCAAGACGGCGGGCATCGACGAGGACCTGTGGCACTTCGAGGGTCCGGCCCGCGTGGTCGAGAGCCAGGAAGAGGCCGTCCAGGTCATCCTGTCGAAGACCATCCAGGCCGGCGAGGTGCTCGTCGTCCGCTACGAGGGCCCCGCGGGTGGGCCGGGCATGCAGGAGATGCTGCACCCGACCGCCTTCATGAAGGGCACCGGCATGGGCAAGAAGTGCGCCCTCATCACCGACGGGCGGTTCTCCGGCGGATCGTCGGGTCTGTCGGTCGGCCACATGTCGCCGGAGGCGGCGTCGGGTGGCGCGATCGGACTCGTCGAGGACGGCGATCAGATCCTCATCGACGTCAAGACCCGTCGCCTCGAGGTCCTCGTCGACGACGAGGTGCTCGCCGAGCGTCGCGCGAAGATGGAGGCCTCCGAGCGCCCGTGGCAGCCGAAGGACCGTGAGCGCACCGTCACGACCGCGCTGCGCGCGTACGCGAAGCTCGCGACGTCGGCCGACAAGGGTGCGGTCCGTCAGGTCGACTGACCGCTGAACCACAAAGTGCGGGGTGCGTACCGGATCGGTACGCACCCCGCACTTTCGTCTGTGCCGGCTCAGTTCAGCGGGTTGGTCCCGTTCGCCAGAATCCATACGGCGGCGGCTGCACCGATGCCCACGATCAGCCACACGAACGACCCGACGAACGGCCGGCGCGCCCAGCCGCGCGGGTAGTCCAGTGAGTACAGGCCCGGACCGGTGAGGATGACCGCGGCCGCGGTGGCCGCGAGAAACAGCTCGTACTCCGCGCCCTGTGCGGCAGCGAAGAATTCGAAACCTCCGGCCGAGGACACCCGATACGCCGCGGCGATGAGCATCGTGCCGAGGATGGCCGACGCACCGATCGGGGTGAGAAGACCGAGGATGACCATGAGGCCGCCGACCGTCTCCGCCAGCGCGCCGACGATGGCAAGGATCTGCGCGTAGTCGGCGTTGAATCCGCCGTCGACGAGCATCTGCTCGAAACCGCTGAGCCGCGGCCCGTTCCACAGGCCGAACAGCTTCTGCAGTCCGTGCGCGCCGACGAAGCCGCCGAGCGCGATGCGCAGCAGCAACAGCCCGAGGTCGAGGGTGCCGCGGCGGGATTTCGCGAGCGCATCCTCGAGATCGTCGTCGGCGACCGACTTGGTTTCGTATTCGTCCTCGGGCGTCCGGTTGCGACGGCGGCCGAACAGGCGCCGGCCCTCCGGTTCGTCATCGAGCAGCGCAGTGTCCGCGGCGTTCGAATCGGCCGGGGTCGCGCTGTAGCGACCGGCGGTGTCGTCCTCGTCGAGGAAGTCGTAGCGGGCGGTGCCGACCGGCGGCAGCGCGGGTTCGGGTCTGGTCGCACTGTCGTCGGCGGGAATGTCGACAGGGACGTCGCCGACCGGGATGTCGCCGGCGGCGGGGGACCCGGCCGGGCGACGATCGAACGCCACGGTCGGTTCGACGTCGGGTTCCGTGCGCGGGGCTTCCGGCGCACGAGAGGGCTGCGGGGACGGGGAGGGGGTCTTCGAGGATTCCGAGGCGCGGGGAGGTTCGGGGACGGGCGGGGCCGACGGCTTGTCCGCGCTCCCCTTGATCTGCCGGGTCTCCACATCACCGGGATCGATGTCGTCCAGGTCGTCGACCCGCGCAAACGGTGCCGGCCGCCGTGCGTGCCGGTTGTAGAAGTCATCGCGATCGACCTCGGGCCGCGGTGCGGGGGTCGGCGGATGATCCTGGACCGGGATCTGGCCGGTCGGTTCGTCGTAGGGGCTCATCGCGGGCGGGCTCGACGTATCGGGCTCCCTGGCGCTCGGCGTGTCGCGTTCGCTCACAAGCCCGACTCTAGAGGCTCGGGCGGTGCGCTCCCCGCACCCCGGCGGGGTGAGTCGGCACACCATTACTGTGGACGCCATGTGGAAGGGGCGGCCGACAGGCCGAATGCTGGTGGCGGTTCTGGCGGTGATCGCGCTCGCCGTGGGCGGCTGCGCGAACTTCACCGAACAGGACCGCCAGCGGGAGGCCGGCGCATTCAGTCCCAACAACCGTCCGAGCGGTCAGGCCGAGCCGACCCCGCCGCCGGAGACGCCGCGGGACACCCAGCCGCCGCCCACCGGTCCGTGCGTCGACCCCGACCCCGCGGTGATCGCAACCTGCCTCGCCTCGACGGGCGGGGTGATGCCCGGTGACGAGCAAGGCGAGGTCACGGTGGTCGCCGAACGCACCACCGGAAAGATCATCACCACCAAGCGTTACGGCCCCGAACGGGTCCTCGGTCAGGCACCCGTCGACGCGTCGGGCGACGGCGGACTCATCGATTTCGCCTTCTCCCCCACCTACTCCCAGGATCGTCTGATCTACGCGCTGATCACGACACCGTCGGACAACCGGGTCGTGCGGCTGGCGCCCGGCGACGTGCCGAAGCCGATCCTGACCGGAATCCCCAAGGGCGCCACCGGGAACATGGGCTCGATGTATTTCCGCACGCCCACCGAACTGGTGGTCGCCACCGGTGACGCCGGGAACCCTGCGGCCGCCGAGGACCCGTCGTCACTGGCCGGAAAGCTTCTGCTGATCACCTCGTTCACCTCGGGCGTCAGCCCGCGCCCGCGAATCCTGGCCTCCGGCTTCGGATCATCGGTCGCCCTGTGCCCCAACGAAACCTCCGGGACCATCTACGTCGCCGACCAGACGGCCACCGAGGACCGCGTGCAGGTCATCGAAGAGGGCGGCCCCAAGGTGCTGTGGACCTGGCCCGACAAGCCGCAGATCGCCGGATGCGGTGTCGCGGGCGGCAGCATCTTCGTCTCGACGACCCGCACCCAACGCATCGAGGGCATCCGCGAACCCACCCGCGAGGACCCGACGATCACACCGCCGGTGGTCGCGCTCGAGAAGCGCTACGGCGCGCTCGGCCGAATGGCCGCTCTGCCCAACGGGCTTCTCCAGGTGGCCACGGTCAACAAGCAGGCCGGCAAGCCGAAGCCGACCGACGACCGCGTGTTCCGCTTCCTCCCGCAGGGCGGTGGCAACGACCGGACCTGATCGGGCGCCACCGCTCCCTGAGGTGCGAACCGAACGCGCCG
>NZ_JSYC01000041.1:0-3345 GCF_054823965.1 Gordonia sp. GN26
GGGAAGCCCTCGACACGCGCCTGAACCGTCGTGTGGCGGTGAAGGTCCTCAAGGCCGAGTACACGAGCGACCCGGAGTTCATCGCCCGGTTCCGCGCGGAGGCGCAGACGACGGCGAAGCTCAACAACCCGGGCATCGCCAACGTCTTCGACTACGGCGAGACTCCGGACTACAACGGCGGCGACCCGCTCGCCTACCTGGTGATGGAACTGGTCGACGGCGAGCCGCTGAACTCGGTGATCTCCCGGCTCGGCCGGTTGTCGCTGACCAACACCCTCGACATGCTGGAGCAGACCGGTCGGGCGTTGCAGGCCGCACACAGCCAGGGGCTGGTGCACCGCGACGTGAAGCCGGGCAACATCCTGATCACCCCGGCCGGCCAGGTGAAGATCACCGACTTCGGCATCGCCAAGGCCGTCGACTCCGCCCCGGTCACCAAGACCGGCATGGTGATGGGCACTGCCCAGTACATCTCTCCCGAGCAGGCCACCGGCGACGAGGCGACCGCCGCGTCCGACGTGTACTCGCTCGGCGTCGTCGGTTACGAGGCCCTCACCGGCCGGCGTCCGTTCCTCGGCGACGGTGCGATCACCGTCGCGATGAAACACATCCGTGAATCTCCGCCGCCGCTGCCGCCCAACCTGCCGTCGGGTGTCCGCGAGCTCATCGAGATCACGATGGCCAAGGACCCGCGTCAGCGTTATGCGAACGGCGGCGAGTTCGCCGACGCGGTGGCCGCCGTCCGTGCAGGTCGTCGCCCCCCGCGCCCGGGAGCGATCGCCGGCGCCGCAGCAGGTGCTGCCGGTGCCGCGGCGCTGGGCAACACCGTCGCGACCCGCGCCACGACGGCACCGGGTACCGCCTCTCGTCCCGTGACACCGCGACCGACGTCACGGACCCCGGTCGCACCGCCGCCCGACAACAGCTGGACCACCGGGCAGAAGGTGCTGGCCGGTGTCGCGGCCGCGCTACTCGTCGGCGCGATCGGTCTGATCGGGTTCTACCTGGTCAGCAGTGGTGGCGACGACACCGCCCCGTCGGCGCCGTCCACCTCGTCGATCGTCACCGAGACCACCACCGTGGTCCCGACCGAGGAACCCGACGAGACCACGACCACGCAGCGACCGACCCGCACGACGACCAGCGAGGAGACGACGACCAGCGAGGAGACGACGACGGAGACCACCGCGCCCGGTCCGCCGACGACCACCGACGACACCACGGACACCGGGGCCGCCACCGGCACCCCGTGCTTCCCCGGCGTGCCGTTCCCGCTGTGTTAGGTCACCGCGCCATGCTGATACCACCCCCGACGACCCGCTGAGCTGAGATCCCAGGCTGACCCCGAGGCAGATGACGACACCACACCACCTCTCCGACCGCTACGAACTCGGCGAAACGCTGGGTTTCGGTGGCATGTCCGAGGTGCACTATGCCCGCGACCTGGTGCTGCACCGGGACGTGGCGATCAAGGTGTTGCGCGCCGACCTCGCGCGCGATCCGTCGTTCTATCTGCGTTTCCGGCGGGAGGCCCAGAACGCGGCAAAGCTGAACCACCCGACGATCGTCCAGGTCTTCGACACCGGCGAGGCCGAGACCGAGGACGGTCCGCTGCCGTTCATCGTCATGGAGTACGTCGACGGGGACACCCTGCGAGACGTGCTGCGGGCCAACGGTCCGATCGCCCCGCGTCAGGCGATGACGTGGATGGCCGACGTCGCCGCCGCCATGGACTTCTCGCACCGCAACGGCATCGTGCACCGCGACATGAAGCCGGCGAACGTGATGATCGACAAGTCCGGCGCGGTGAAGGTGATGGACTTCGGCATCGCCCGCGCCATGAGCGATTCCACGTCGACCATGACTCAGACCTCCGCCGTCATGGGCACCGCCCAGTACCTGTCGCCCGAGCAGGCCCGCGGCATCAAGGTCGACCCGCGCAGCGACATCTACTCGATGGGTTGCGTGCTCTTCGAGCTGCTCACCGGGGAGCCGCCGTTCACCGGTGACTCACCGGTCGCGGTCGCCCACCAGCACGTGCACGAGGACCCGCCGTGGCCGTCGCATGTACGCCCGGAGATCCCGCGCGAGCTCGACTCGGTCGTGCTCAAGGCGATGAGCAAGAACAAGGACAACCGGTACCAGTCGGCCGCCGATCTGCGCGCCGATCTGATCCGCGTCCTCGCGGGCGGCAAGCCGTCGGCGCCGATGCTGCTCACCGACGAGGAGCGCACCGAGTTCATCGACACCGGACCCCGACGCCCGGTCCGGTCGGAGACGACCACACCACGCCGCGCCATCCCCACCCGTGCCGGTGGCAGCCACCGACGCGACGCCGACTACCGGTCCGACTCCGACGACGACCCACCGCGTCGTCGGCCTCGCTGGCTGATGGCCGGCGCGATCGCCGCGGTCGTGCTGCTCGTCGCAACGCTCTTCCTGTGGTCTCCGTGGAGTTCGGGCTCCGATCCCGATGTCACCGTGCCCGCGGTCGCCGGACTCAGTTCCGAGGACGCGCAGTCGTCCCTCGAACGAGCCGGGTTCGAGGTGCGTGTCCTCGAGGAACCCAGCCTCGACGTCGGGCCCGGTTTCGCGACCCGCTCGACACCCGGTGAGGGTGTCATGGCGACCGAGGGATCCGAGGTCGCGCTCTACATCTCCACCGGCCCACAACGTCACCGAATACCGTCCGACCTGGTCGGCAAGACGCCTGCCGAAGCCCTCGACGCCCTCAAGGTGCTCGGGTTCACCAACGTCAAGACCGAGCGCGTCGATTCGACCGCCGACATGAAGGACAAGGTCGTCTCGACCGCGCCGAAGATCGGCACCGAGGTGCCGGTCAACGGGCCGGTGGTCCTCAACGTGGGCAACGGCCCCAAGGAGATCACGGTCCGCGACGTCGTCGGCATGCCGGCAGATCGTGCCCGCGCGGTCCTCGAGGAGCTCGGCATGTCGGTCGACGAGGTCGCGGTCGACTCGGACCAGCCCGCGGGCGAGGTCATCTCCACCTCTCCCGGTCCCGGTTCGACGGCAGAGCAGGGCAGCACGGTGCAGTTGTCGGTGTCCCGGGGCAACCTGTTCACCGTCCCGAGCCTGCGCGGCAAGACACCCGCCGAGGCTCAGGCATCCCTCGAACAGGCCGGCTGGGAACGGTCGACGCTGACACGCCAGACCCGGAACGTGCCGCTGAACAGTCCGGACAACGGACGGGTCGTCGGGCAGGAACCGTCGGCGGGTTCGAAGGCGCGCAAGGGCGGCCCGATCACGATCATCATCGGCCAGGCGAGCCTGCTGCCGAACTAGCGCATTCGACGACGTCTCACCAGGCCTTCGTGGCTCGTCGCT
>NZ_JSYC01000042.1:0-19094 GCF_054823965.1 Gordonia sp. GN26
CTGGTCGTAGCCGGGCTGTGCGTAGCCCTGGCCGTAGCCGGGCTGCTGACCGTAACCCTGTTGCTCGTAGCCGGCGGGCTGCTGTCCGTAGGCCTGCTGGTCGTATCCCTGCTCGTAGCCGGGCTGCTGGCCGTACTGGTCGTAGCCCTGCTGTCCATACGCCTGCTGGCCGTAGCCCTGCTGCTCGTAGGCCTGCTGGTCGTACTCGGGATCGGCGCCCCTGCGCTGGTCGTATCCGGGGTTCTGAGTCATCTTGGGGGCTCCTTGGTCGGGTGCGTCGGCGGGAAGAGCTTGTGCGGCCGGGCGAGGATTCGGGGCCGGGGGACCGGCCGGTGGGCGGGGGGCCTTCGGTGGTGCGCCGTGTGGTTGTCCCGAACGCGGCGGCACCGGGCGGGGCCTCGCGTCAGGGTTCACCGTGCCGCGCGCACGGAAGATCCCGGTGTGCAGGGATGGCGATTGTTCGAACTCTACGACGACCTTGCCGTAGGTCTGCCAACCGTTGTCCTTGATGAAGTGTTCCAAATGCTTCGAGAAAGTCTTGCGGTTCAGTTCGTATTCCGCAGCGATGTGGTCGTGGTCGCTCGGACTCAACAGCAATGTGTAGCTGTTGGCCGCGAGGACGGTACCGTCGCCGAGGTCTTCCAGCGACTCCTCGGCTTCACGCTGAAGGCCGTTCTCGATCTCCTGTGGAGCCACCTGACCACCGAAAACTCGCGCAAAACCGTCGTCAACAGCGCCTTCGAGCTTGCGTTCAATTCGTTGCAGGATCCCCACCGAGACCTCCTTTCGCGGCATTCGAGCGTGTCGCCGTGCATATGGCCTTGTTTGATGATAGCGACAAGAACGGACAACTGTGCCACCGCGACAACTGGTGCATCGTGTGTAACACCTGCCTCATGGGTCTGGCCAGCCACTGGTGCCGCAGGTCACCAGCCTTCCGAATAGCCGCGAACACCCGAGTTTTGTAGTAGGGGCGCCGTGCTGTTATCGTCGTCCAGTCGCTGGACGAAACCAGTCCGACGACATGCCCGCCGGATTTCCGGCGGCCACGGGCGAGTGGCGGAATGGCAGACGCGCTGGCTTCAGGTGCCAGTGTCCTTCGGGACGTGGGGGTTCAAGTCCCCCTTCGCCCACACGGTGAAAGAGGCCGGATCGCGGAAACGCGGTCCGGCCTCTTTTCTTATGCGCAAACCCACCCTTTTTCGGCAAACCCAGCACCCGGTGGGGTGGTGGATCCGGCGAAAAAGGGTGGATCTGTCGGGGGCTACTTCTCGCGACCGACGACGCGCGTCGCGAATCCGTCCAGTCGCAGCTGCAGCGACTGGATCCGCTGCTGCCGCACGGCTTCCGGATCATGACCGCCGAAGACCGGCGGCGGCTTCATGCGCACGTTCTTCGAACACTCGAAGTTCGAGCAGATCAGGGTGCCGACGGTGTCGCCCTTGCGGCCGGCGGCACCGGCGAGCTTCGCGCTGAAGAAGGCGACGTCGTTGGGCAGCAGGACGTCCTCGCAGAACGAACACAGTGGCCGTTTGCGCGGCTGGCGTCCGCCCAGGCGGAGCATGATGCCGACGGGCTCGTCGTCGGTCGGGATGACGACGTAACCGACCATCGGCTGCTTGGGATCCCGCCAGCCGACGAAATCCTTGCGCTCCCAGTTCAGTTCCTTGAAGTCGGGCGGCAGGACGATCGACTTTCGTTCGCGGACGGTCGCATTGACGAAGGATCGACGGATCTCGGATTCGGTCAGGGCATGCATGAGTGAGAAACACCTCGGGTGTCGGGAAGGGTGAGTGAGGGCGCGCGTCGACCGGCGCGGTCCGCGGATGCGGTACTCGCGCCGGTCGGGGCAGGTCACTCAAGCGCCGGCGTGCAGGACGCCGACGACCCCCTCACGCCCAGCGGGCGACGACACGGAATACATGATCCCGATGCTCGCGCCGTGGCGCCGCTCTGTCAACGCATTAATGCCAGCGGTCCAGGGGAGCAGTACCGGCGTCGTCAGCCGGCCAGCAGACCGGCGACCTTCACAACTCGCTGCGCCAGGTGGGCGAGGGCGGCCTTGGTCGCGTCGTCGAGACCGTTCTTGTTCTCCGGGCCGGTCACGTGCGAAACGCCGTACGGGTTACCGTCGGCGAACTTCAGCCCCTCGGTGTAGCCGGGCGGTACGAGGATGCCGCCGAAGTGCATCAGCGAGGTGTACAGCCCGGTAAGGGTCGTCTCCTGTCCGCCATGCGCCGTCTGGCTCGAGGTGTAGGCGGCGTAGGCCTTGTCGGCGAGCTTTCCCTCGGCCCAGAGTCCGCCGAGGGAGTCGATGAAGGTCTGGAACTGCGACGCCGTGCTGCCGAATCGGGTCGGGGAGCCGAAGATGACGCCGTCGGCCCAGACGATGTCGTCGCCGGTCGCGCTCGGCAGATCTTTGGTCGCCTCGTAGTTCGCCGACCAGGCAGGGTTCTCCGCGAAGGTCTCCGGGTCCCGGGTCTCCTCGATGTGGCGCACCCGCACCTCGGCACCGGCCGCCTCGGCGGCGGTCTTGATCTCGTCAGCCATGGCCGTGCCGTGTCCGGTGGCCGAGTAGTAGATGATCGCCAGTTTCGTCATGTCACTCCTGTCTCGGTGGTTGCGACTTTCCGTAGGCGGGTACCCGTGTTCGGTGATGCGACACCCACACACGCCGCGAGAAGCCTTCGACGGGATTCGTCACCCGTCGACCGCCGGATAGGTGGAGCAATGCTGCACATCGGCACCTCGGGCTGGCAGTACAAGGACTGGCGCGGCGCGTTCTACCCGGAACAGGTCCCGCAGCGGGAGTGGCTGGACTACTACTCCGAGCGGTTCACGACGGCCGAGGTCAACAACACCTTCTACCGGCTGCCGGACAAGACGGTGTTCGAGAACTGGGCCGAGACCGTACCCGCGGACTTCCGGATGGCGGTGAAGATGAGCCGCTATCTGACGCACGTGAAGCGGCTGAAGGAGCCGGCCGAGCCCGTCGAGCGTTTTCTCGATCGCGCCGCCGGCCTGGGCACCAAGCTCGGGCCCGTCCTCCTGCAGCTCCCGCCCAATCTGCAGGCACAGCCCGATGCCCTGGCCGCCACCCTCAAGCTGTTCCCGGACACCGTTCAGGTCGTCGTCGAGCCGCGCCACGAATCCTGGTGGACCGACGAGGTGCGAGACGTTCTCGAACGACACGACGCCGCCCTGTGCTGGGCCGACCGGAAGAGTCGATCACTCACCCCGCTGTGGAGGACGACCGACTTCGGGTATCTACGTCTGCACGACGGCACCGCCAAGCGGCCGATGAGTTACGGCGTACGGGCCATCGACAGCTGGCTGCGTCGATTGTGGGACATGTTCGACGACGAGTGCGACGTCTACGTGTACTTCAACAACGATCCGGGGTGCGCCGCGATGGACAACGCGCGCACCATGATTCGCAGAGCCCGGGCCCTGGGGATGCCGGTGGCGACGTTCGACGCGGCGTCCGTCGAGTGATCGAGAACACGCCCATTTAATTGGTATCGGGCATACCAATTTATGTTTTACTTTCGGCATGCAGCTGACACGCTTCACCGACATCGGCCTCCGGGTCGTGATGCGGCTCGCCGTCGACGGTGAACAGTCGATCGGTGAACAGCGTGGGGCTGCAACACCTCTCACCACGAGGGATCTTGCGGCAGAGCTCGCCGTCCCGTACACGCATGTCGCCAAAGTCGTCGGCAGACTGTCGGAGATGGGCGTCGTCCACGCGCGCCGCGGCCGTACCGGCGGTCTGACGATCACCGACCTCGGTCGCGAAGCGCGCGTGGGCTGGCTCGCGCGATCCCTCGAGGGTGACGGGGAGGTCGTCGATTGCGAAGGCCCGCAGCCGTGCCCGCTCCGACGCGGATGCCGTCTGCGGGGAGCGCTCGCCCGTGCGGCCGCCGCCTTCTACGACAGCCTCGACTCCGAGACCGTCGCCGACCTCGCCGCAGAACCGACCACCGCGGTGTTGCTCTCGCTGTCGACGCGGCCACCAGGTGAGCAGGCCGGTTGACCTTCTTGCCGCCCGAGGTGCGAGGAGCGCTGGCGACGAGCCATGAAGGCCTGGTCACACAAAGGAATCGTCACCGCCACAAAGACTTCCGGCCACCCGCCGGAACTTCTATCCCGATGAGCAAGTGAACAAAGGAGTTCTCATGCTGTCCGACACCCAACGTGCCACTCTCGCGGCGACCCTGCCCGCAGTCGAGGGAGCGCTCCCGGAGATCACCCCGCGGTTCTACCGCGGACTCTTCGATGCGCACCCGACGCTGCTGGACAACATGTTCAACCGGACGCACCAGAAGTCCGGCGAACAACCGCAGGCCCTCGCCGGCTCGGTCGCCGCCTTCGCGCGTCTCCAGCTCGAACCCGACGTCCGGCGTCAGCGGTTCATCCTGGACCGGATCGCGCACAAGCATGCGTCGCTGGGTGTCACCGCCGATCAGTACAAGGTCGTTCACCAACATCTGTTCGCGGCGATCGTCGAGGTTCTCGGCGATGCCGTCACGCCGGAGGTCGCCGATGCCTGGGATCAGCTGTACTGGGACATGGCCGATCTTCTGATCGCATCGGAATCCGACCTGTACGCCGCCACGGGTGTCGAGCCCGGTCAGGTGTGGCGTGAGGCCACGGTGAGCGAGCGCGTGCAGGTCTCGCCCGACACGATCGCATTCACCCTCGCGGCGGTCGACGGCACACTCCCGAAGTTCCGTCCGGGACAGTACATCTCGGTGCAGGTTCCGCTGAGTGACGGTGCACAGCAGATCCGTCAGTACAGTCTGACCGGTTCGCCCGACGACGCCGAGTGGCGCTTCAGTGTGAAGCTCGCCGGCGAGGTCTCGGCACACCTGCACGAGCACGTCTTCGAAGGCGACAGCCTGAAGGTCAGCACCCCGTTCGGCGACCTCGTCCTCCCCGACGACGATGCCCCGCTGCTGCTGGCATCCGCCGGGATCGGGTGCACGCCGGTGATCGGCCTGCTGACCGCGCTGGCAGAGAAGGGCGATGCCCGTCCGGTGACGGTCCTGCACGCCGACCGTTCCCGCGACCGCCAGCCGCACCGCGGAATGCTTGCGGCGCTGGTGGACTCGCTGCCGGCGGGCAATCTGATCCAATGGTACGAGAACACCTCGCCGCACATCGTCTCCGATTCGGTCCGAGTCGGCCACATGTCGTTGGACAATGTCGAGGTGCACCCCGAATCCAATGTCATGCTCTGCGGCCCCACCGGATTCCTGTCCTCGATGCGCGAGGAGTTCCTCGGTCGCGACATCGCGGAGAGCCGGATCCACTATGAGACCTTCGGTCCGGAACTCCTGCGGTCGAGCGCGCGATGAGCACCTCCGCGGCGGTCGTCACCGCGCTCACCTTCGTGTGGCTGGGCATGGTCTTCGCGATCTCGTTCCTCGAGGCGCCGTTGAAGTTCCGCGCCCCCGGCGTCACCCTGCCGATCGGTCTCGGGATCGGGCGGCTGGTCTTCCGTGCGCTCAACGCCGCGGAGGTTGTGTGGGCGACAGCGATCCTGGTCGCCGTCGTGCTCGGTTCGTGGCCCGGGGTGGCCACACCGATCGCCGCGGGAGTTGCGATCGCGGCGCTGGCGATCCAGGTCGTGGCAGTGCGGCCGGCCCTCACCAAGAGGTCCGACGCCGTGCTGGCCGGGCACGATGGTCCGCGTAGCTCAGCGCATCTCGTCTACGTCGCCTTCGAGGTGATCAAGGTGGCCGCGCTGATCTGGCTCGGCGCCGCGGTCCTGGTCAGCGCGACCTGACCGAGCAAACCCGGCCGGCGTCGCTCATCGGTGGCCGTCGACGTCACCGATGAGCGATGCGGCCAACTGCTCGGCTTGCGTGCGGATCTCGGGTACGGCGGTGGTCTCCCAGAGTTCGCCGCGACGCAACGATCCGAGGGTCCAGAGCGGTCCCCGACGACCGTCGGCGTCGAGGACGCGCCCATGGTCGGTGATCAGGCCCAGGCCAAGGTCATCGGTGGTCGCGAGCCGGGCGTCCAGTACCGAATCCAGGACGGGATTGCCGAGTTTACGCAGGTCCGGCTGCGGACCGGTGCAGTTCACGATCCATGCATAGGTGCGTTCGTCGTCGCCGGTCGCGACGGTGAGACCACCGGGGACCGCGTCGACGCGGTTGATTCGTCCAGAGCGCACGACGAGGCGTCCCGATCGCCGGGCCTCGTCGACGAGTTTGCCGCTCGACGGGGGCATCCGGTGCCGACGCACGAGCCAGTCGCCGGCCAGTTCGCGGACGAAGGTGCCGCGGTCCGCCTCGTCGAGCCGGGCCCACAGTTCGGCAACGCGGTAGCGCACACCGTCGACGCCGGGGCGCCAATTCCCCAGTAGGCGTTCGATTCTCGCGACATGAGTGGTCACCGCGGCGCGGATCTCGTCGAGGCTGTCACCCCAGGTCGAGATGTCGGGGACGACTTCACCGAGGTAGGTGTCGGCATGCCGCCGGGGGAGTCGGCCGCCGCGTGAGATGGCCTCGACGCGACGGTTGCCGCCCGACTTGAGCAGGCTGATGGCCACGTCGACCATCGTGAGACCGGTGCCGATCACGAGGACGTCCCCGCTGTCGGCCAGTACCGGTTCGAGGGCATCGGGCAGCCACGGGTTGGCGACGTAGCGGGGTTGATCGCTCAGGTCGCAGGGCGCCCAGCCGTTCCCGACGCCGGGGAGTCCGGTCGCGAGCACCAGCCGGTCGCCGTCGAGGACGCTTCCGTCCGCAGTTGTCACCCGAATTCGCTCGCCGACGGCGGCGACGCCGACCGCGCCGTCACGCACGAACCGGACACTCAACCGGTCGCCGGCCCGTTCGCATGCCTCGGCCAGTCGCGTCCGCAGGTAGCGCGCCCACTGCGCGCGCGGTGCGAAGAAGTAGTGCGCCTCGTCGCCGGAAACGAGCCCCCCCGGCACGGCACCAGTCCACGAAGTCGAACCGCTCATCCGGGTCCACCGACATCCCGGACGCGGGGACATTCAGCAAGTGGGCAGGATCCGTGGTGCCGAACGCGGGACCCGCGACCTGGTCGATCGGATCCACGACGACGACCTCGAGCGCTCTTGCCTGTTCATCCGCGGCCACCAGACGAGCCAGATGGAACACGACCAAAACCCGGCGGCACCCGCGCCGACCACGACAATGCGCATCAGCCGACACCGGCGCCGACGGCGCGGGAACAGGCGGAACCGCTTCGTGGACGGGGACGCATTCGGAGCACCGGTACTTCTTACAGCAGGTCGGCGGAGCCGCGCTGAGGAGGAGCGGTCGTCAGTGTCGGCGATCACTGGTCAGATGTCGGAGGCCCTGACGACGCCCAGAGTGGCGTATTAGGTAGCCTAACCTAACTATGCATACCCTATGTCCGGTAGTCGCTTCGTGACCACGATCGATCCGGCGACGATTCCGGCCACGACCGAGAGCTCCGACGAGAGCGTCGTCGCACTGTGGCGGAACATGGCGGCGCAACGTGGCGACGCGGTTGCCGTCCGGACACCCGAGGCCTCCATCACCTACCGCGACGCGGTGAACCACACCGATGACCGCGGACGCGCCATCGCCGCCGCGATGACCGAGCCGGGTCGTCCGGTCGCCGTCGACGTCGAATCCGACATCGACTCGGTTCTCTCGATCTTCGCGGTCCTCACCTCCGGACACCCGGTCATCCTGCTCGATCCCTTCCTGCCCGACGACCGCCGAGACCACATCCTCGGACTGTCCGGTGCACGGCGGATGTCGCCGGCCGAGATCGCCGCGCTGCCGTCGTCGGACGCCCCGCTCGCGGTGCCCGCACCCGACGCCCCGGCAGTCCTGATCTTCACCTCCGGATCCACCGGCAAGCCCAAGGGCGTGACGCTTCCTCATCGCTGGGCTCTCGGGATGGCTCTCGACGGCGCGACCTTCATGCGCTTCGAGTACGACGACAAGGCGACGGCGCTGTTACCGCTGAGCTTCGGTGCGGGCGTCGACTGCCTGCTGATGTCTCTGCTCAACGGATCGACGCTGCTGCTCTGGGACGTCCGCCGACGTACCGCCGAGGGGCTCCGCGACTGGCTGCGGCAGGAACGGGCGACCACCGTCCACTGCACGCCGTCGCTCCTGAGGTCCTGGCTCACCGACCTGGCTCCCGGCGACGTGATCGAGAGCGTCCGTCTGGTGTCGACCTGTGGCGAACCTGTCCACTCCGGCGACGTCGAGCGCGTCCGCGCAACCATCGCACCGGAAGGGGTGTTCTGCAGCTGGTCGGGGTCGTCGGAGTCGGCCAATCTCGCGTTCAACCTCATCCCGGCGGATCGGCCCGTTCCCACGGGTGTAATCCCGGTCGGCACGCCCGCGTCGAAGAAGTCCGTCCGGATCGTCGACGAGGCGGGCCACGACGTCCCGACCGGATCGACCGGTGAGGTCGTCGTCGAGTCGAAGTACATCTCGTCGGGCTACTTCGCCGACCCCGAGCTGACCGCGACCAAGTACACCGAGCTGCCGGACGGTCGCCGCCGGTTCCGGACCGGCGATCTCGGTCGTTTCGACGACCAGGGGCAGCTCCATCTGCTCGGGCGCCGCGACGACGCGGTCAAGATCCGCGGCTATCTCGTCGAACCCATCGAGGTCGAGACAGCTCTACGAGCTCTGCCGTGGACGGTCGATGCGGTGGTCACCGCCGACCGGGATGCCGCGCAGCTCACCGCGCACGTCGCCGTCGATCCGGACAAGTGGACGCCGTCACCGGCCGAGGTCCGGGTCGCGCTCGCGAAGACGCTCGCGCCGTGGATGATTCCGCGTGACGTCGTGGTCCTGACCTCCCTGCCCCGCAACGAGCGTGGCAAGGTCGACCGTGCAGCCCTTCCGCCGGCACCGCCGCGCACACCCGAACCCGTTCGCGGACCGACCGAGTCCACGCTCATGCACATCTGGTGCGACATCCTCGGACTCGACACCGTCGGGCGCAACGAGGATTTCGTGTCCCTGGGCGGTGACTCGCTGGCGGCGGCGAAGATGCTCGCCGAACTGCGCGACCGCTGGCTCGTCGACATCTCGACCGCGGACTTCGCCGGCACCCCGACCATCGCCGGTCTGTCCGAGCTTCTCGACGCCGCTCATCGGGACCGCGCCAGCTCGGTCACCGGTGCCACGATCAGCCGGCTCCGCGAGGGGACCGGCACCCCCGTCTTCGTGATGTCCGGCGCGGGAACACCTGCGGCCAGTCTGCTGCCACTGGCCCGTGAGATCAACGGTGCTGCACCGATTTACGGCTTGCAGGCCCACGGACTCGAGAAACGCGGTCGTGCGGACCGGACGATCCGTGCCGCCGCACGACGCGCGGTGAAGGACATCGAGTCAATACAGGCCGAGGGGCCTTACCGATTGGCGGGCTACTCGTTGGGCGGCTTCGTCATGCTCGAGGCCGCGGCGATCCTGGCCGGACGCGGCGAGCGCTGCGAGTCGGTGATCATCATCGACTCCCGGTTCGAGCCGCAGCTGGTCGAACGCGTCGGCGGCCGCATGACCGACGACACCGGCACCGACGGTCCTGCGACGTTGCCCGACCGCACCGGTACCGTCCCCGAGGGCCCGGCCTCGAATCCGCAGTCGCTGCAGATCTTGTGGACGCGCCTGGTGATGCGGGTGCTGGTCGCCACCGCCGGCTGGTGGAACCTCCCGACGACCCTGCGGTGGAACGTCTTCTGGGACCTCGGTCGCCAGCAGATCCGGCGCCACCGGCCGACGCCGTACACGGGCGACATCACCTTGATCCGGGCCGCCGAGAACCCCGACCATCCCGACACCTGGGCACGTCTGGTGAGGGGTCGCGTGCACACCGTCACGGTCGCCGCCGACCATCACGCGATGATGCGCGCACCGCACGTGACCGCGACGGCCGCCGCAGTGTCGGCCGCGCTCGATCTCACCGACAACGAAGGAACCCTGTCATGACCGTGGTCGCCGTCATCCCGACCTTCGAGCCGACGCGAGAACTCGTCGATTCGATCGAGAATGTTCTCCCACAGGTGGATTCGGTGATCATCGTCGACGACGGATCGCCGTCACTCATGGCCGACCCGCAGGGTGCTGTGCGGACAGTGCTCGACGACTGCGCCGCGGCCGGTGCGACGGTGTTCGAGTCAGGATCGAACCAGGGCATCGCACATGCCCTCAATCAGGGGGTCCGCGAGGCGCTGTCGCGAAATGCCGACGCTGTGCTCACCGTCGACCAGGACACCTCACTCGAACCGGACTACGTCCGACGGGCCGTCGATCACCTCGAGCTGGCGAAGTCGCTCGGCTTGTCGGACGTGATGGCGTCGCCGGCCTTCATCAACGACGACGTGGCTCCGTTCTGGTTTGCCGTCGAGGGGCTGACCCTCGCCTTCGAGCCATTGCAGTCGGGCCTTCTCATCACGCGCAGCCTGTTCGAGAAGATCGGTTTGTTCGACGAGTCGCTGTTCATCGACTGCGTGGAGACCGAGTTCTACCTGCGCGCACGTGCGCACGGCGGTCATGCACTCATCGTGCCGGGCAACCGGATTCGTCACCGGCTGGGACGCGCCGCGACGTGGGTCCCGCCCCGTCCGCTGCGCTGGTTGCTGCGCGGGAGGGGAACGGGTGTGTCGATCGAGTTCACCGAGGATGCGCCCTTCCGGCACTACTACATCGCACGCAACCGGTCCGTTCTCTATCGCCGCTATGCGCGGACCGAACCGCTGTGGTGCGCGGTGTCGATCGCGAAGGATGCCATCGCCCGGGGGCGCGCGATGCTCATCGGCACCGACCGACCCGCACGCGTGTACCTGACCTGTGCGGGCCTGCGCGCAGCCGCAGCCGGCGAGACCGGCCGGATACCCGATCGAACGCTGGGCCGTGCTCGCGGCCTCACGGGAGACAACCGAAAGAGTGAAGTGGAGAAGCCGCGGGTGACCGAACGCTGTGAGGATGTCGAACGTCCTCTCCCCGAGTTGGTGTCGATCGTGATCTCGGCATTGAACTGTGTCGATGTCATCGACATCCAGCTCGAGGCCCTGGCAGCGCAGACCTACGAACGCCCCTTCGAGGTCATCATCGCGGACAACGGATCGACCGACGGATTGCGGGAACATGTGGACCAGCACCCACTGCGGGAACGCCTCCGGATGCGCTGGGTCGACGCCTCGGCGGTGGGCGGGATCTCGTACGCACGGAATGTCGGCGTCGCTGCCGCCGACGGAGAGTTCCTCGCCTTCTGCGACGGCGACGATCGCGTCTACCCGGACTGGCTCGCCGAGCTGACCGCGGTCGCGACGCGTCATTCGGCGGTGGGCGGAGGACTGGAGACCCATTCGCTCAACTCACCCGAGGTCCAGTCCTGGCGAACGATGTTGCCCGCCGACGAGCCGTACTACTTGCGGGAATTCCTCCAGGTACACCCGACCTGCAATGTCGGGGTCTGGCGGGAAGCGTACGAGCGCGTCGGCGGCTTCGACGTCGAGTACGTGAACGCTGCGGAGGATTCAGACCTGCTGATCCGTATCCAGTTGTCGGGCGGCACGATCGGTCTGGCTCCCAAGGCCCTCGTCGCCTACCGGCTCCGGGACACGCTGTCGGGGATGTGGCAGCAGTCGGTGACGTGCGGGGTGGGCACCGCGCAGTTGTACTCCGACTATCGGCACTACGGCATGCCGCGTTGGCCCTGGTATGTGACGCTTGACATGTTCCTCTACATACTGATCCGGAATCCGTTGCTGCCGACCGTGATCACCCGTGTGCCGACCGGCAGGTGGCTGTTCACCGCCGGCAACTTCCTCGGCCGGATCAAAGGCAGCATCAAGTACCGCTGCTACTACGGCTGATCGGGACCCGGAAGGGAACTGCGCACCAGCGGCGAAAGCCGAGGGCGAATGAGGTCGCAGGCGATGTCTGTCATTGCGGCGGCACGACTTCGATCGAGTTCGCATGAACCCACTGCTGTCGCGGGCGACCTCGGTCTAGCGCCCTGCTGCCCGCCGATACCCCGCGAGCGTCGGTCGCGTGAAGATCAGCAGCAGCGCGGCCGACCAGGCGATGGTGAGGAGCAGTGGCTCGGCGATCGGACCGCCGGCCGCGAAACCGCGGATGGCGTTCACCGCGCAGCTGAGCGGTTGATACTCGACGATCGGCTGCAACCAGCCCGGATACGACTGGGCGGGAACGAAACCGGTGTTGAAGAACATCGCGAGGTTGGTGCCGATGGCCACCCATTCGACGATGTGCGACTCCCGGCTGAGCAGGGCGAGGGCGGTCACCATGATCGAGAAGGAGAGCCCGAACACGAGGGTGATCCCGATGATCGCGAGATAACCGAGAACTCCTGACTCGATCCGGAAGCCGATGATGGTGCCGACCGCGAGGACGGCGCTGACCGTGACAACGATGCGGACCGCTTCGGCCAGCAAGCGTCCGACCATCGCCGACGCGCGGTGGACGGGCAGGACCCACATCTTGGTCAGCAGCCCGGAGGTGCGTTCCCGGCGGAGCCCGAGACCGCTGATCGACGCACCGGACATCGCACCGACCAGCGCCACCATCGGGACCATGCCGAAGACGCTCGACGACCCGGAGTGGGCGCTGACCGATCGGTCCAGGACCAGCCAGAACATCAGGACCATGATCGCCGGGAACAGCAGCGACTGCAGAAGCGTCACCGGATCGGTCGCCCACTTCACCAGGATTCGTTCGGCCTGGATCAACGAGCCGCGGATCAACGCGCGCGAGGTGGACTCGGCGGTCCACTTCTGGCGCGGCGGGAACCCCAGGACGTCCGGAGAATCGGTGGCGGATCGGCTCACGGGTACTCGGGTCATGGGTACAGCCGCCGGTGTGTCTGGGTGTGATGGGCGAGCGCCACGAAGACCACGGCCAGCGCGCCGAGCCAGAGCAGGGCGGGCAGGGCGGTCGACATCGTCGGGTTGCCGTCGGCGAGTTCTCGCATGGTCGCGGCGAAGTGGGAGATCGGTTGGTTCCGGGCGAAGGGCTGGGCCCACTCGGGGAATCCCGACTCCGGTACGAAACCGGTCGACAGCAGGCCGAGTACCAGTTGCGGAAGCAGGAGCAACTGTGAGGTGGCCTCCGGATTCCGGGCGATCAGACCCAGCGAATCCGCGCCGATCGCCAGCACCACCGCAACCGCGAGCGCGAAACCGACGAAGGCCAGGGTGTCGAGCAACCCGCCGTCGAACGAGAAGCCCAGCAGCGCACCGAAGACCAGTGCTGCCGTGATCGACACCACCGAACGGATCAGTGAGACGGTCATCCTCGCGGAAAGCGGTACCAGGGCCCGTACCGGCATCGACGCGAGTCGACGGTTCATCCCGCGGAGTTTGTCGAGGGTTGCGCGCTGGGCGGCGGCCATCGCGGTGAAGGCGACGGCCTGCAGCACGATGATCGGCATCAGGAACTGTGCGTAGTCGATGCCCCGGTCGGCCATCACCAGGCGGAGCGGTAGGTAGAAACCGAGCGCGAAGACCAGCGGCATCACCACCGCGACCGCGAACTCGCCCTCGGCCCACGCCGATCGGACACCGCGGTCGGTCATCGTCGTCCACTGCCGGAGAAACGGCCATCTCCGCGAGACGACGGTCGGGTTGTGGTCGTCGGGCCAGTCGATCCGGGAGAAGGTGTGTGTCTCCCGGTCCGCGGGGTGCGTGGTCGTCACCGCGTCGAGTCCTCGGTGGTGCCGCTCGGCGAGCCGGTGAGGGTGAGGAACACGTCGTCGAGAGAGGGGTTGCGCAGGCCGACGTCGGTGAGCCGGATCCCGGCGTCCTTGGCGATGGCGATGACCGCACCCATCGTCTCGACCCCGTCGGTGGTGGAGAGGGTGATCGTCGTGTCGTCGCCGACCGTCGGCCTCGGGTCGACGGCGAGTCGGGTACGCAGCAGCCCGCACATCTCGTCGGACCGCGACGGATCGTCGAGGACCACCTCGCAGTAGGCGCCGCCGACCTTCTGCTTGAGCTGCTCGGCGGTGCCCTCGGCGACCACTCGGCCCTTGTCGAGCACGATGATGTTGTCGCTGAGGCGATCGGCTTCCTCGAGATACTGCGTCGTGAGCAGCGTCGTGATGCCGTCGGCCTTGAGCGCTTCGACCAGCGCCCATACCGCCTGGCGGCTGCGCGGGTCGAGTCCAGTGGTGGGTTCGTCGAGGAACACGACCTCGGGTCGGATCACCAGTCCGCAGGCGATATCGAGGCGTCGTCGCATGCCGCCGGAGTACGAGAACACCGGTCGCTTGCCGAACTCGGCGAGATCGAACTGCTCGAGCAGGTGGTCGGCACGCTCGCGCGCGGCACCCCGTCGAAGGCCCTGCATCCGGCCGAAGAAGATGAGGTTGTCCCGACCGCCCAGCGTCTCGTCGAGCGCTGCGTACTGGCCGGTCATCGAGATGGCCTCGCGGACCCCGCCGGGATGCCGGGCGACGTCGTGGCCGGCGACCGTGGCCGAGCCCGAGTCGGGGGTGATCAGGGTGCAGAGGATGTCGACGAGTGTGGTCTTACCTGCACCGTTGGGTCCGAGGATGCCCAGGACGCTTCCGCGCGGCACCTCGAACGAGATTCCGCGAACCGCGTGGACATCACCGAAGGATTTGGTGATGGCGTCCACCCGCACGGCAGGTTCGGTCATCACAACTCCTGATCGTCGGGCGTCGTCCCTCGGCGGCGCCGGCGAATCTCGTCGGCAGCATGAGGCCGTGTTAAGGTTAGCCTGTGCTAAATCCCGACGGGCAACCCGCCTACTCTCGTGGGCCGCATGCCGTGAACTCGGGAGGTTCACCACCGGCGGTCCTCATGTGACGCCGACGAACCACGGCCGTCGAGCCGTCCCACCCAGGCGATTCTAAACGCCTGACCACCCCAATCCAGCCCGGTCACCTCGCGGTACCGGGTCTTCTTCGGCATGCCCTGACCCACCCGGAAGCGACGAGAAGTGACCACCAACGATGTCCACGAGCGGCACGACGCCGCATCGACGAGCATGTCGGCCGTCGGTGAACGCCTGGTCCCGTTGTCGGCTGCGCAGCGCAGCATGTGGTTCGCCCAGCAGCTCGTCCCGCAGACCCCGTTCTCGATCGCGCAGTACATCGAGGTGCTCGGCGATCTCGACACCGAACTGCTGACCGACGTCGGCCGGCAGGTGGCCCGCGAGTTCGGCACCGCGATGGTCCGGCTCGTCCCCGCCGACGACCCGACCGAGGCCCCGCTGCAGTACCTCGACGAGGAACTGCGCGATGAGATGTTGCACCTGGACTTCCGGGACCACGACGATCCCGAGGCCGCCGCCCGGGTGTGGATGGACGAGGAGTTCCGCCGCCCGCTCGACCTCTTCGCCGACCGCCTCATGGAATCGGCGACGCTGCGCATCGATGACCGCCGGTACTTCTGGTACAACCGCGTGCACCACATGCTGCTCGACGGCTACGGCGCCTCGGCCTTCGCCGAACGTGCGGCCGCCGTGTACACCGCACGCGCACAGGGTCTTCCCGTCCCACCCCCGAAGTCCGGCTCTCTCGAGGACTTCCTTGCCGACGACGAGGCCTACCGGTCGTCGACCCGTTTCGGACGCGATCGCGACCACTGGGCGCAGCGCCTGCACGACCTGCCCGATCCGGTCCGCCTCGCCGATCCCGTCATCGGCGGGGGAGCCGACTCCCGCACGGTGGGAGGCGAACTCGACCCCTGCCTGATCGCGAACGTGGAGCGCTACTGCGCCGACAACTCGGTCACCGTGGCAGCACTGGCGAGCGCGGCGCTCGCTGTGTACGTCGCACGGATGGCCGGTACCGACGACGTCGTACTCAGCCTGCCGGTGTCGGCCCGGACCAATGCGATGCTCCGGCGTTCGGGCGGCATGGTGTCCAACGTCGTGCCCATCCGCAGCGGCATCACCCCCGACATGGGGATCGGTGACCTCATCGCCGGCATCACCACCGAACTGAGCGGGGCCCTGCGCCATCAGCGGTATCGCTTCGAGGACATGCGTCGCGACCTGGCCGCGCGGTCGGCCGCCGGTTCCTCGGTGGGTCGCGGCTTCTTCGGTCCGGCCGTCAACGTGATGATGTTCCGCAGCGAGATGATCCTCGGCGATTGCATCGGCTACAGCCACATCCTCAGCACGGGCCCCACCGAGGATCTCGCCGTCACCGTCTACACCGGCACCGGATCCGGCGACCTCCGCATCGACCTCGAGGCCAACGCCGCCGCGTATCCCGAACCCGAACTCGTCGCCCATCGCCGCCGCTATCTTCGCGTCCTCGCGGACATGGTCGCGACCGGACCAGACACCCGGGTAGCCGACCTCGACATCCTCGACGAGGACGAACGGGCACTTCTGGTGCCGGCGCGCGGGCCCGTCGCGTCGGAGCCCATGCTCTTCGCCGACCTCGTGACCCGCACGGCTGCAACATATCCGCGCGCCGACGCGGTCGTCGACGGGGCACGTACGTTGCGCTACGACGAGCTCGTCCTCCGGGCGCACCGGCTGGCGCGGATCCTCATCGACCGCGGCGTGGGACCGGGCGTCACGGTAGCGCTGCTGTTGCCGCGTGGAAGATACTCCGTCACAACGCAACTCGCGGTTCTTCTCGCAGGTGGCGCCTACGTGCCGATCGACCCGGCGCTCCCCGACGACCGGTTGAGCTACCTCCTCGACGACAGCGCCGTCGATCTCGGCATCGTGGGCCCCGGTGGTCGCGCCCGGCTCGACGGCCTGAACAGTCGGTGCGAGTGGATCGGCTTCGACGACGACCTGGTCGTCGCCGCCTACCGGGACGCCTCTGCGCAGCCGATCATCGATGCGGACCGTCTCCGCCCGTTGCACGTCGACGACCCGGCCTACGTCATCTACACCTCCGGCTCGACCGGCGTCCCGAAGGGCGTCGTCGTCAGCCATCGCGGATTGGTCTCCCTCGCCGACGAGCAGATTCGCCGCTACGGCGTCGGATCGGGTTCGCGCACCATTCAATTCGCATCACCGAGCTTCGACGCCGCGGTGCTGGAAACCCTGCTGGCCCTCGCGTCGGGTGCCACCATGGTGATCGTCCCGCGGCACATCTACGGCGGCGGGGAACTGGCCGCGCTACTTCGCGAACAGCGCGTCACCCATGCCTTCCTCACTCCCGCCGCGCTGGCCACCCTGCCCGCCGACGCGCACGGTCCCGGCGGACTCGACGATCTGCGCACCGTCATCGTCGGTGGCGAGGCCTGCTCGCCCGATCTCGTGGCGCGCTGGGGGACCGGTCGGCGCATGTTCAACGCGTACGGGCCCACCGAGGCCACGGTCATGGCGACCCTCGCCGGCCCTCTCGATCCCACCGAGCCGGTCACGATCGGCGGGCCCATCTCCGGGACGACCGCGATCGTCCTCGACCACCGTTTGCAGCCGGTACCGGCCGGCGCGACGGGCGAGCTCTACATCGGCGGTGCGGGCGTCGCGCTCGGTTACCACCGGCGACAGTCCCTCACCGCGTCCCGGTTCGTGGCCGATCCGTGGGGTCCCGCGGGTGCACGGATGTACCGGACCGGCGACCTGGTCCGCTGGCGCCTGGCCGGCGAAGGCGAGAATGCCGCATACCGGCTCGACTATCTCGGTCGCGCTGACCGACAGGTGAAGATCCGCGGATTCCGCATCGAACTCGGCGAGATCGATGCCGCGATCGGAGCCGTTCCCGGCGTCGACCTCGCGGTCACCGAACCGCAGACGATGCAGGCCCCCGACGGAAGCCACGCCGACGGAAGCCACGCTGTCGGAAGCCACGCTGTCGGAAACACTTACCTCGTCGGTTACTACACGGGAACCGCCGACACCGGGGCCATTCGCGAGCAGTTACGGGCGGTCCTGCCCGGACACATGGTGCCGACCGCGTTCCTGCGTCTCGACCGGATACCCACCACCACCTCGGGAAAGCTCGACCGTGCGGCCCTGCCGGTACCCACGATGCAGGCGGCGCCCTACGCCGAGCCGCGTACCGACACCGAACGTGCCGTCGCCGACGCCTTCGCCGAGTGCACCGCCGCCGCGCAGGTGGGCCGGGACGACGACTTCTTCGCTCTCGGCGGCGACTCCCTGTCCGCCACCCGGATGGTGTCCACGCTGTCGGGTCAACTCGACGCCGACATACCGGTTCGTTGGGTCTTCGAGTCACCGACGGTCGCCGACCTCGCCGCGCGGCTCGCGGACCCGGCAACCCGTCGAATCCCCGAACTCCGCGCCGGACGCAGTGTCTCGGGCGGCGCGGTGCCACTGTCGCCCGCCCAGCGCCGCATGTGGGCCATCAACCAGCTCGACACGGCCTCACCGGTTTTCAACATCCCGCTGGCTCTCCGCCTGCGCGGGGCCCTCGATCGGCAGGCACTGCACGACGCAATCCTCGACGTCGTCGAGCGCCACGAAACCCTGCGCACCGTCTACCCCAACGGTCCACGCGGTCCGGTCCAGCAGGTCGAGCCCGCCGCCGCAGTCGACCTGCGCACCCTGACCGAGCCGGAGGTCACCGACGATCTCGAAGCCAGGCTGGCCGAGCTGGCGACCACCGGTTTCGATGTCGCACAGCGAGTGCCGGTGATGATCCGGCTGCTCGCCGTCGGCACGGACGACCACGTCCTCGTGGCCGTCGTGCACCACATCGCCGCCGACGGCTCGTCGACCGCACCGCTGGCCCGGGACCTCGTCGTCGCCTATCAGGCGCGCCGGGGCGGGACCGCACCCGAGTGGATGCCGCTGCCGGTGACCTATCGGGACTACACGCTGTGGCATCTCGACGTGATGGGCGAGGAGGCCGACCCGTCGTCGGTCGCCGCCGTCCAACTCGACTACTGGCAACGGCATCTGAGCGGTCTACCCGATCTCCTCGCGCTGCCGACGGACCGCCCGCGACCGGCGCACCCCCGGAGGCGCGGCGGTGAACTACACGCCGAGATCGACGCCGAGCTGGTCGACCGGATGCGCACGGTCGCACGGAACACCGGGACGACGCCGTTCATGGTCGCCCACAGCGTCCTCGCGATCCTGCTGTCGCGGCTCAGCGGAACTGACGACATCGCCGTCGGCACCCCGGTCGCC
>NZ_JSYC01000159.1:0-524 GCF_054823965.1 Gordonia sp. GN26
TTCGCCGTCGGGTCGGGCGAAGGACACGAGGCGTTGTTCGCGGGTGGCCAACCTCTTGCCGCGTCCGAAGTACAGCGGGACGGCGGTGGCGTCTTTGAACACCGCCAGCCAAGGCTGTGCATTGGCGGCCATGTTGATGAGGTCGGGGATGGGGATCAGGGTGCCGGTGGCGGTGGTGGCGAACCCGGCTTCGCGGCGGAGGTCGGTGAGGTCGGCTTTGATGATCAGCTGGGTCGGCAACCCGCGGTGACTCTTACCCAGTAGCCCGTCCTCGAAGACCGCTTTGAGCAGTGCATTGAACGCGTCGTGGTTGAGCTGGGCCGGGGTGCGGTCATCACGTTCGGCCGCAGCAGCGACGGCGTCGGGGTCGGCGTCTTCGATCGACCCGTGCGGGGAGTCGGGGTCGTCGGGGTTGTTCATGCCCGGTTTGGCCCACACGGCGAGCAGCATCGTGACCCGGGCGAGCGCTTCGGGGGTGAGGTTGGCGGTTATCTTGGCGGTGCCGTCGGCGCGTTGGCGGTGGA
>NZ_JSYC01000043.1:0-34879 GCF_054823965.1 Gordonia sp. GN26
GGAGCTTGCGACGAGCCGTATCGAAACCACGCGGCCCCAGGCCTACCCGGCAGACGGTGCGGGACGGAGTCGGAACACCGGGATTCGGCGGTCGGTGCGCTTCTCGTACAGGTCGAAGTTGGGCCACACGGTGCGTAGCTTCTGCCATGCCGCGTCGCGCTCGGCACCCTCGAGTTCGGTGGGGACCGCTACGGACACCACTCCGGCGACGACGATCTCGATCGTGTCGGCGGCCCGGACGTTGTACACCCACGCGGGCATCTTGGGGCCACCGAAGTAGGAGCCGGCGATCAACCAGTCGTCGCCGTCGGGAACCGCGAGGAGTTGGGTGGTCCGGATCGCGCCGGTCTTCCGACCCGCCACCCGAATGGTGATGTTCGGGAGATCGGCGATGTCGAGCAGGGTCATCCGTTGACCGGTGACGGTCTGAATGGCGTTGTCACCCACCACGATCTGTGGGAGAAAACGAGGCATCCAGGGGATCGATCCGATCTTGATCGCGAGGCTGCGCCGCACCTTCATCCGCCTAGTGTGACATGACGTCGTCGCCCCGTCGGCATGGCGCCGGTTAGCGTGCACATCATGGGCGGTCACACGACGGGACACATCCTCATCGACGGCGGGCAGACGGGAACTCGGCTGCGCATCGAAACTCCGGCCGGAACCGAGGACCGCGAGCTCGGACCGATCCGCACCGACCAGCCTGTCGTCGAACAGATCGCGCAGGCCCTCCACGACGCCGCGATACCGGAGGCCACCTGGTCGGTGGCCGCGGGGGTCTCCGGACTCACGCCTCAGGCCGCGCGCCCGTCGGCGTTGCTCGCCGCAGTCGCCGACCTCGGGGTGATCTCGGTTGCGCTGGCGCACGATTCGGTCAGCGCCTATCTGGCTGCGAACCGGGACGGGTACGGCGTGGTCACCGCGGTCGGAACCGGTGTCGTGACCCTCGGCGTCGGGCCCGCCGGCCTACACCGGGTGGACGGCTGGGGGCACCTGTTCGGTGACGCGGGCAGCGGGTACTGGATCGGCCGCGCCGGCATCGGCGCAGCGCTGCGTGATCTCGACGGGCGCGGGACCGCGACGGTTCTACGAGATCGGGCCGCCGAGGTCTTCGGCCCGCTCGACGAGTTGTACATGGTGGTGCAGGGAGATCCGAACCGCGTCGCGCGGGTGGCCGGATTCGCCCGGGCGGTCGACGCGGCCGCCCGGGATGGTGACGCGGTCGCGCAACAGATCATCGACGACGCGGCGGACGAACTCGCCGGGTCGGCGCTCACCGCGCTGACACGCAGTGGTCACCGACCCGGCGAGAAGGCGCGGATCAGTTGGATGGGCACGGTGATGACGGCCAACGACAGGCTCCGCGGGCGCTTCGTCGACGTGGTCGGCGAAGCCGTACCCGGCGTCGACATCGGGGCGCCTCACGGGCAACCCCTCGACGGCGTGCGGTTGCTGGCCGGGCTGGACGAAGCACACCCGCTGGCGGCGGAGGTCCACCGCAGCGGACGGTGAGGTCAGCGCCCCTTGAACTCCGGCTTTCGCTTCTCGAAGACCGCGGTGACGGCCTCGGACAGATCCTCGCTGGGAAGGAATGCCGAGTTCCAGGCCGCCACGTAACGCAGGCTGTCGTGCACGGCGGCGCTGCGGGAGTGGTCGAGCACGTCCTTGATGCCGTGGACCACGAGCGGCGGATTGTCGGCGATCTCCCGGGCGGTCGCGCGAGCGAGGGCGAGCACGGCTTCCTGATCGTCGGCGACGTCGTTGACCAGTCCGATCTTCTCGGCGCGTGCGGCGTCGATGTCCTTGCCCGTCAGTGCCAGTTCACGCATGTGGCCGTCGCCGATGATGTACGGCAGGCGGGCGAGGGTGCCCACGTCGGCGACCATGCCGACCTTGACCTCACGGACGCTGAACTTGGCGTCGGCGCTCGCGTAGCGCACGTCAGCGGCACAGATCAGGTCGACGCCACCTCCGATGCACCAGCCCGAGATCGCGGCGACGACCGGCTTGCGGCAGTCCGCGACCGCGGTGATCCCGGCCTGCAGCTTGCGCAGCGACTCCAGGAACTCGGTGCGCGCGGCGGCCTTGGCGTTGTCGGCCAGGACGTTGGCCAGGGTGCCACCCATCGCGACGAGGTCGAGTCCGAAGGAGAAGTGCTTGCCGGCGCCGGTCAGCACGACGGCGCGCACCTCGGGATCGGTGTCGATGTGACCGAAGAGCTCGGGGAGCTCGCGCCAGAAGTCAGGGCCCATCGCGTTGCCCTTACCGGGGCCGGTGAGCGCGACCTCGGCGATGCGGTCGGCAACGGTGACGTCGAACGCGGTCCAGTCACGTTCATTCCAGGCTTGCTCTGTCATGCGAGGGAGCTTACTCGGCAGTCAGGACGTCCGATGGGCGGACTGCCGGTGGCGCACTGTTAGATGAAACCCATGAGCGGATACATCCAGGAGGACATCGACCCCGAGGAGCTCGCGCATCGTTCCGAGCTCGCGTCGTCGATCGCCGGGAGCGTGCGCGAACTGATCGACGCGACCGTGCGCACCGAGGTCGGCGAGGCCGACATCGCCGAGGCGCGCCGGCTCATCGAGGCCGCCACCGACATCCTCCGCAAGGACCAGTTGCCCGGTGCCTACGGCATCCGGTTCAACTCCGACGGCACCAAACGCTCGTGGGGCAATGCCGTTCTGGGGCGGCGCAATCCGATCGCACCGCCCGTCGAGCTGCACCACGAGCCCGAGTTCACCTGGACCGAGGTCGAACTCGGGGCCGCCTACGAGGGCCCGGCGGGACTCGTCCACGGCGGTGTCCTGGCTCTCATCCTCGATCAGTTGCTCGGCTCGACTGCCGAGTTCCAGGGCGTGCCGGGTATGACCGGCACCCTCAGCGTCCGGTATCGCAGCGCGACCCCGCTCGGCAAGATCCGCGGTGAGGCGCGGGTAGATCGGGTCGAGGGTGTGAAAACCTTTGTCACCGGCACGATCACGCGTAACGGCAAGGTGAGCGCCGAGGCAGAGGGGATCTTCATCCTGCCCAAATGGGCCCGCGGTGAGGTGTCCGATGTGTTGCGCAAGTCGGTGGGCGAGGGCTGAGCGCCTCCGGGAGCTGCTCGTGACGGATCAGACGTCCGCGAGCGGTGTGCGAGCTCCGACGAATGAGTAACGCGCGCAGAGGAATACGCCGTTGCGAGCGAACTCCTGCAGTTCGAGATCGTAGCGTCGCGGAAAGAGGGGGCGTCCGGACCCGAGGGTGACCGGCGCGATCGAGACGATCATGTCGTCGAGCATCCCGGCCTCGGCGAACTGGGCGGCGAGATCACCTCCGCCGACGACCCATACGTCCTTGCCGCCTGCTGCTTCCGTCAGTCGGTCGCGGTGATCGGCGGGGTTCCCGTCGATGACGGTGATGGAGTCGGCCACCGGGGTGATCGTGCGATGGGTGAACACGAAGGACGGGATCTCATACGGCCACGGTTTGCCGTCGGCGAGTTCGTTGTCGAGGAGCCACTGGTAGGTGGTGTATCCCATCACCGCGGCGCCGATCCCGGCATAGAAGTCGTCGTAGTTCATCGGACCGCCTGCTTCGAGCGGCTGGGTCAGGAGCCAGTCGAGGCTGTCGTGGTCGTCGGCGAGGAAGCCGTCGAGGGTGGTCGCGGTGTAGTAGCGGAATGACATCTAGAAACCTCCGGAGTGCTTGCGGTGCCACATGATCGGGTCGGGGTCGAGAGCCGCGACCCCGACGTCGACGCCGGCGTCGCGCAGCATCCACCGCGCGAGCTGACGACGATGCGCGGAGAAGGTCAGTACGTGCGCGACGATCTGGGAGAGCAGGAACGATTCGGGTGGGTCGCACAGGGCGTCGATGACACGGTCCTGCCAGGCGTTGCGGCGGTCGATGTCACGGACCAGGGCCAGCCAGCGGGGTGTCAACTCTCGGTGGAGTTCGACGAGGGCGGGCAGATCCGACGGCGGGTCGGGCGGCATGTCGGCGCCCTCGATGGTCGCCAGCCAGGGCTGTTTGTCGACGACGAGGTGTGACATCACCTGGGCGAGCGACTCTTCCGGACCGTTCCAATGCAGTGGTTCGTGCCCGGGAAGCCGGCTCCGGGTCCACTCGTCGTCGTCGACCCCCTTGGCGGCGTCCAGCAGGACCTCGACGTCGTCGAGGTCGTGCCGAACCATGAGCATCAGGACGTCGCCGGCGCTCTCCGTGGTGGGCGCGCCGTTGTCGACGTAGAGCACGGTGGGCGAATGGAAGTGGATGCCGTTGGGTGCGGGCAGCCAATGGCTGTGCTCAGACGATGTGGTGGTCGCCGCTGCTCGTCCGGGGCTGTGTCCGAATGCGCGCGTGAAGGCGCGGGCGAACCCGTCGACAGACTCGTAGCCGGAGTCGAAGGCGACCTCGGTGACCGTCCGGCCGTGGTGTAGCAACCAGGCGGCACGCTCGAGGAGGACCCGTCGACGCAGCGCCACCGGCGACTCTCCCGCACCTCGGCTGACCTGCCGGGAGAAGTGGAACGGGGACGAGAATGCGCCGGTCGCCATCTCGTCCAGATTCGAGTGATCGTCGGCCAGCACGGCGTCGAGCAACTCCCGCAGGCGATCACGTTCGCCGGGAGGCCGATTGTTCGGTGCCCGATCGTTCGATGCGGGATCAGATGCCGGATCACCAGGAGTCGAGGTCACGCTTCGAGTATGGAACGCGGGGCGCTGATCTGACCCGACCGTTCTTGCTGTCCCTGTTCAGTCGCGGCTCAGCAGCGGGATGAGCTTCTCGGTCTTCTCCGGGGTCCAGCCCGGAGGCTGCAGGATCTCCGCCCACGCTGCCGGGATCGCGGCCAGGTAGAAGTGACCGTGGCCGTCGGGAACCCCGGTCGACACCGCCATGTCGGCGCTGACCTGGAGGAAGGTCACGAACGGGATCCAGTTCATCGCCGGGAGGACGTCGCGCCCTTTCTCCTCCTTCAGCCAGTCGGGCTCGCGCAGGATGAGTCGCGGTGACCACCACGAGATCGGGTCGGAGGCGTGCTGCAGGTACACCGCACGGCCGGGCACCCATTCGGCGGTGGCGTCGTAGAGATCCGGGGCGTCGGCGATGAAGCGGACCTGGCGACCGTCCTCGTAGATCGGCTGCCACTCGGGTGTGCCGTCGTCGCGGTTGCCGGTCGTGTCGACCCACAGGGAGTTGTTGAAGGTCGGACCGACGAACAGCGCACCGTCGGTCCGGGCGTTGAGTGATGGGATCGTGCCGAATGCCGATTCGGCGGCGAACGATCCGAGGCTCTCACCGAAGACCACCAGCTTGGGCCGCTCGGTCTCCGGGATCGCACGAACCTTCTCGGACACGGCCTCGAACAGCGCTTGACCGGCTTTGCGGGCACGCTCCTTGTCGACGAGGAACGACAGCCAACTGGGCAGGTAGGAGTACTGCATGCTGACCGTCGCGGTGTCGCCGTTGTACATGTATTCGATCGAATCCACCGTCGCCTGGTTGATCCACCCGGTGCCGGTGGTCGACGCCACGGCGACGACCTCCCGCTGCAGCGCACCGGTCCGTTCGAGTTCTTCGGCGGCGAGTTTCGCGTTGGCGCGCAGGTCGTCTCCCGAACCGAGTCCCACGTAGGCGCGGATCGGTTCCATCGCAGGAGCGCCGTTGAACGCCGACAGCTCCTCGACGGTCGGGCCGACGGAGACGAAGATCCGGCCCTGCCGTCCGAGTGAATCCCAGGTCACCAGCGAACCCGGACCACCGGACCGCAAGGGTGACGTCGGCGGTGTGGAATCGGCCGTTGTTTCGTCGTTGACCGCGGCGAACGTCGAGTTCAGGGCCTGCATACCGTAGTTCGCGACCACGCCGTTGAGCACGAAGACCGTCACGAGTACGGCGACGACGATCGCTGCGACCGCGGAGATACGTGGCGGCGCAACGTGATCGATCTTGCGGACCAGCCAGACAACGCCGTCGCCCCACGCCTGGCCGATCAGGATGAGCAGGAAGAAGACCACGATGCAGATGATCGCGATCTGTGGGTAGGCGGTCCAGGACAGCAGGTCGACGTCCATCATGGTGCGGATCTGATCCTGCCAGCGCTGGAACATCACGAGCATGACCACGGTGCCGGCGATCGCGGCGAGGCCGAGCGCCACCCACACCCGGTGCATCGGGGCGGGCCAGGGCTTGTCGCGGGAGATCATGAAGCGGAGCAGCCACGAGAAGAACACTCCGAGTGAGTATCCGAGCGCCGCCGAAGCACCACTGACGATGCCCTGGAACAGAGCGCCGCGGGGGAGCAGCGACGGTGTCATGGACAGCCACAGGAACACGAGCGCAACGCTCAGGCCCACCCAGGAGAAGCGGTCGAGGCGGCGTCGCCACCACGCCGGACGGGCGTCATCGGCAACGTCTCCGGTGGTGTTCGGCGACTCCGCAACCGACTCCGCGGCCGGGTCCTCCACAGGTTCTGCCGGTTGGGCTGGGGGCTCGATGCCAGGGCTCGACGACGACACGCGGGTTCCTCTTCTCTCGAGAACCCGGCAAACCTAGCAGCCGATCCGGTTCGGCGAGATGTACTGTGCCCACTTCGGTCCGATACTGCTCCCGGACGGTTACCGCCGGCGACGCGGTGTCGCCGGCGGTGACCGTGCGGGCCCGATTCGGGCGGATGTCCTACTTCACCTCGGACCGCATCACGCGGACCAGCCCGATGCCGAGGGGGAGTGCGATCCAGATGAGACCGGACACCAGCAACCGCGCCCACTCGCCGCCGGTGGCCCACTCCCCGGACTGGAAGGGCATGTTGGTCAGCGTCGTGTCGACCCACTGGCCGAGGTTGTCCTTGAACCAGGGGACCAACTCGCTGACCACCGACAAGGCGGTCGGGAGTGCGAAGTAGGCGACGATGGCTCCCGGGGTGTTCAGGATCAGGGCGGCGAAACCGAATCCGAGCAGCAGTCCGAATGCCTGGATGACAAAGGAATTGACGAATCCGGCCACGCTCAACCCCCAGGCGCCGGCCGGGTCGGCGAAGGCGACGGCGGCGATGCTGTTCCCGACGATCCCGAGGACCAGTGCCACCGCGACCGCGGCCACCGCGGTGACCATCGACGCGACCAGTTTCGCGCCGATGATCCGTTCCCGACGGGGTTCGAGGGTGAACGTCGTGAGCGCGGTGCGTTGGCTCCACTCGCCGGTGACCAGCAGGATCGCGAGGATCGGCAGAATGATGGCGGTGGGGATGTTCATCATCCCGAAGAACTCGCCGAGGTTGAGGTTGCCGGGATCGTTCCGGTTGGCGATCAGCATCGCGACCATGATGACCGCGGCGATGACGCCGATCGATGCGGTCAGCCAGAAGCCGGCCCGGGTGTCGACGAGTTTGCGGAGTTCGACCCTGACCAAACGCGCGAACGGGATTCCGGGACGATCGACGTCGATCCCGCCGGAGGTCGGGAGAGGTGCGCGGAAGTCGGCGACGGTCATCGGAGGGCTCCTTCGAGGGTGGGCTGCTCGCGCTGCGTGTCGGAGGTCAGCTGCAAGAACATGGCTTCGAGTTGTGCACCGTCGGCGGGACGCAACTCGGTGAGGACCACGCCGACCGCCGCCGCGGCGCGGCCGACCTCCACCGCGTCCGCGTCGACGTCGAGTCCTCCGGATGCATTGGGGCGAGCCACGATCTGGGCCGCAGTGAGTGCCCGCAGCAGGGTTTCGTCGTCGAGCGAGCGGACGCGCGACCCCGCGCCGGCGAGCAGTTCGGCCTTGGTGCCCTGGGCGACGATCCGGCCGTTGCCGATGACGACGATGTCGTCGGCGATGATCTCGATCTCGTGGAGCAGATGCGAGGACAGCAGAACCGTGCCGCCACGATCGGCGTAGTTGCGCAACAGAGTTCGCATCCAGTGGATACCCGCGGGATCGAGGCCGTTGGCCGGTTCGTCGAGGATGAGGATCTTCGGATCGCCGAGCAGCGCGGCGGCGATACCGAGACGCTGGCGCATACCGAGGGAATAGTTGCGCACGCGACGCCCGGCCTCCTCCGGTGTAAGGCTGACCATCTCGAGCATCTCGTCGACCCGGTCTCCGTTGATCCCCATCGTCATCGCGGCCAATCGGAGGACCTCGGCACCGGTCCGTCCGGCGTGCTGCGCCGACGCGTCGAGCAGGACGCCGACCTGCGTCGCCGGGTTCGGGATGGTCCGATAATCGACGCCGTAGAGGTGCGCGACCCCGGAGGTCGCCGGGGTGAGCCCGGCGATGATCCGCATGGTCGTCGACTTGCCGGCGCCGTTCGGACCGAGGAAGCCCGTGACCTGCCCCGGTCGGCAGGTGAAGGACACGTCGTCGACCGCTACGTGGTCGCCATACCTTTTCGTGAGGTTCTGCACAGTGATCATGCGTCCCATGGTCGTCGGAGCAGGTCGTCGTCCACATCGGTCGCCGGTCCACAGGTGCATCAGCCGAAAGTCGTAGACGCGCCGTATCCGATGGTCGGAGGTCGCGCATGCACTGTCCGACTAGCGTGAACGGGTGTGAAACCCGAGCAGTACCAACCCCCGCTCACCTGGGCAGGTCACGCGTGGCGACTCGCGCTCATGCTGCTGGTGTCCGCGGCCGTGTTCAGCACTCGTGCCGGATACCTGTGGAACGAGGTGCGCTGGTGGTTCTTCGCCGACCTCGCACTCGGCGTGGCGTCCTACGCGGCGGTCTGGTGGCGGCGTCGGTATCCCGTCGCGGTGACCGTGTTCACCAACCTCGCGGGGATCGTGTCGACGACGTCGCTCGGGCCGGCGACTCTCGCTCTGGTGTCGATGGCGACCCGCCGGCGGTGGGTCGAGATCATCCCGCTGTCGCTGTTGTGTGTGGTCGCGAATGTGGTTGCGTCACAGTTTTTCTCCACACCCGCCGAGGAGAACGATCCGGCGATCGTGGTGTACGCCGTCGTCGTCGCCATCACCGCGGCGATGGTGTCCTGGGGCATGTACATCGGCTCGCGGCGCGAACTCCTCGCGAGCTGGCGGGCCCGGGCGCTCGCGTCGGAAGCCGAACAACAGGCCAAGGTGCAGCAGGCGCGATCGTTGGAACGTGCGCGGATTGCGCGCGAGATGCACGACATTCTCGCCCACCGGATCTCGGCGATGAGCATGTCGGCCGGGGCACTGGCCTACCGGACGGACCTGACCGGTGAGCAGGTGCGCGAGACGGCACGCACGATCCAGGAGACCTCACACCTCGCGCTCACCGAGTTGCGCGAAGTTCTCGGTGTCCTACGGGAGGGCCCGGGCGACGCCGCGCCGGAGGAGCCGCAGAACACACCCGACCTGATGGCGCTCGTCGACGAGGCGCAGCGGCTGGGGATGCGGGTCGACGCCAGATGTGAGATCGACGTTGCCGCATTGTCTCCGGCGATCGCGCGCACGCTCTATCGATGCGTGCAGGAGGCCCTGACCAACGCCCGCCGTCACTCTCCGAGCGCGCCGGTCTCGATGCACATCCGCGGTGGCCCCGACCACGGCGTGGATCTTCTCGTCGAGAACCCGTTGCCGCTCGCGTCCGGTTCCGCTTCACCGGCGCCGGGTTACGGCCTGGTCGGGCTCGCCGAGCGCGTCGGCCTCCACGGCGGGCGGCAGTCGGCGACCGTCAGCGACGACAAGAGATTCCTGCTGCACGTCTGGCTACCGTGGCAGTCATGACCGCACGCATCATGATCGTCGACGACGACCCGCTCGTCCGGTCGGGACTCCGGCTCCTCCTCGGTGGCGACGCCGGGCTCGACATCGTCGCCGAGGCAGGCAACGGGCAGGAAGCCCTCGACACCCATCGCGACGATCCGGTCGACCTGATCCTGATGGACCTGCGCATGCCCGTTCTCGACGGCATCGAGGCCACCGGACGATTCAAGTCACTGCCGACGCCACCGGCGGTGATCGTGCTGACGACCTTCGACGCCGACGACTTCGTGGTTCGCGCGCTCGCGATGGGTGCCGACGGCTTTCTTCTCAAGGACACCGCGCCCGACCAGATCGTCGCCGCCATCCACAACGTGCTCGCCGGGCAACCCGCGCTGAGTCCGTCGGTCACCGCCGCGTTGATCAAACAGGTCGTCGACGGCGGGGGAGCCCGATCCGCTTCGGCGGCGAGTCGGATCGAATCACTGACGGCGCGTGAGCACGACGTCGCGGTCGAACTCGCCCGCGGGGCGTCGAATGCAGAGATCGCCGACCGGCTCTACATGAGCCTCGCGACGGTCAAGGCGCACATCTCGCACATCTTCACCAAGCTCGACGCCTCGAACCGCGTCCAGGTGGCGATCCTCATGCACGACGCCGGGAAGGTCTGAGACCCCGCAGACGTACCGCACGGGTGATCACCCACACGAGGATCACCATCCCGATCAGCTCGACGAGCGTCTGCGTGATCACCGTCGCCGCGGCGAGTTCGGCACCGACCGGAAGTGCCAGCGCCAGCGGGAGCACCACGAGCGAGTTGCGGGTGACGCCGGAGAACACGACGGCCGTGCCCGATGTCGCCGAGAATCGGAGGGCACGGGCGACGCCGAGTCCGACGATCGTCATCACGACCAGGAACAGTGCATAAACCGGTACGACACCGGCGATGTCGTCGAACCGGGAATCGATACGCGGGACCTGGGATCCGACCGCCGTGAACAACACCGCCATCATCAGCGGCACCATCGTCGTCGACACCGCGTCACCGGCGCGGCGCCCGACATCGCTGCGCGCCGCGCATGCCTGGGTGATCCAGGCCAACGCCAGCGGGAGGGCGATGAGAACCGCGAACGCCCACAGGAACGGTTCCGGATCGATCACGTCACGGCCGTCGCCGAGCAGCAGTGTCAGATACACCGGGACGGCGAGCATCTGGGCGAGCAACAGCAGCGGCGTCGCCGCGAGCAGCCGCTGCCTATCACCTCCGGCGAGGCCGGCGAATACGACGACGTAGTCCACGCACGGACACAACAAGACCAGCAGCGCGCCCACCCGGATCGCGTCGTCGGCCGGCAACAGGGGCGACAACGCGGCGACGACGAGCGGCACGAAGACGAAGTTCACCGCCAGGACCACCGACAGGAACTTCCGGTCACGCAGGGAGGCAACCAGGTCGGTTGCTCTGACCTGGAGGAAGGTGACGTACAGCAGCGCGGCGAGCAGCGGTGTGACCGCCACATCCATGGACTCGGCCGCCGCCGGCACCGTCAGCCCGAAGGCCAGTCCCGCACCGATCGCGAGCAGATACAGCGCTACCTGATGCTGTTCGAGACGTTCGGGGACGTTGACGGTGTCGGGCACTGCACCATTCTGGGTCACCGCGTGGCGTTCGGCGCCACGGGTTGCAGGACTGCGCGACACTCGACGGGTGACCGCACCGTCCCGACGCCACGACGCGGTGCTGCTCGTCGCGGTCGTCGTGGCCCTGATCGCGGCCAACATCACGGCGCACCGCTTGACCGGCGTGCTTGCGGTGCTGATCATTCCCGTGGCGGCGATCCTGTTGCTGCTCATCGCGCGGCTCGGCGGACTCGACCGGCGTGAACTGGGACTGAGCCGCGCCGAACTGCGCGCGGGGGTCCCGTTCGCCGTCGCCTCGGTGATCGTCGTGGCCGCGATCGTGTCGACCGCGGTCGCGATACCCGCGACCCGCGACTTCTTCCTCTCGGACCGCTACGACGACACGTCCGAGGCGTTGCTGGCCGCGTTCGTGGTCATCCCGCTACAGACCGCCGTCCCCGAGGAACTGATGTTTCGCGGCGTCCTGCAGGGAACCCTCGGCCGGGTTTGTGGGCCGGCCGCGACCCTGGTCTACGGTGCCGTCGCCTTCGGGCTGTGGCACATCCTGTCCTCGACCGGGCTCACCGAGGGAAACGAAGGCCTCAGCGACACCCTCGGGTCGGGGACCGCCGCGCAGGTCGCCGGGATCGCGGGTGCGGTGGTCGCGACCGGCGTCGCAGGCTTCGTCCTCGGTTGGCTACGGCAGCGCACCACGAGCCTCCTCGCACCCATCGCCCTGCACTGGGCCCTCAACGCCACCGGCGCGATCGGCGCCGCAGTGGCGTGGCAGGTGTCTTAGATCTGCTTCACGCCGTCCCGAACACCCGATCACCGACGTCGCCCAACCCGGGTCGGATGAATCCGTTGGCATCGAGTTCGCGGTCGACCCCGGCGGTGTAGATCGGCACCTCCGGGTGGGCCTCGTGCAGGACGTCGATCCCTTCGGGGCAGGCGACGAGGCACACGAACTTGATCGACCGCGGCGAGTACTCCTTGATCCGGTCGATCGCCGCGACCGCCGAAAAGCCGGTGGCGAGAAGCGGATCGACGATGACGACGTCACGCTCGTCCAGATCCGGGGGCATCTTGAAGTAGTACTCGACGACCACCATCGTCTTGGGGTCGCGGTACAGGCCGATGTGGCCGACACGCGCGCCCGGCACGACGCCGAGCATGCCGTCGGCGATCCCGGCACCTGCACGCAGGACTGCTGCGAACACCAGTTTCTTACCGTCGATCACGCTTGCCGTGGTGGTCTCCAGGGGTGTGTCGATGGTGACCTCGTGCATGGGGATGTCGCGTAGCACGTCGTAGGCCATGAGGGTGGAGATCTCGTTCAGCAGGCGCCGGAAATCGTTGGTGGACGTGTCTTTCCGCCGCATCAGGGTGAGTTTGTGCTGCACCAGCGGATGATCGATGACGGCGACGGTGCCCATGGGTTCCCCTATCGTGGTTCTCAGAAGACGGTTCCGGTGCTGCGGATCGACAAGGGCGGCAACCCGTTCCGCAGCTTAGTGGCAAGGACCCGGCCGGCCGCCCACGTTCCGCCCTCGAGGACGCAGGCCAGCGGCATCGTCGCCGCGTCGGCGCCCAGGCGAGTGCGGACGAGTTCGGCGATCTCGTCGAGCAGCGCGACGGTGAGGGCGCGCCATTCGATGACGATCTGGTCGCCGACCTCCCATTCGACGTCGGCCCAGTCCTGGTCCCGCAGTGCGAGCACACCGGTGTCGAGGAAGAGTCCACCGTTGCGGTACTCGGGAAGACCGGTCAGATCGTCGAGGCCGGTGACCTCGACCCCGGCCCGCAGGAACGGTTCCAGCATCGAGTAGGTCAACCACTGCGACAGCTTGTGGAACGGAACCCACCCGGCGGTGAGGCCCGGCCCGGTCACCGCGCGGTGGGGCCAGCAGTCACCCAGCGGGACGACGCCGATTCTGTTGTCCGACGGCCAGATCGGGCCGAGGTGGGTGAGTACGGCGCCGAGGATCTCGGCGGCGCTCACCGTCGCCCGACCATCCGCGGTCAGGTGATCGAACAGCGCTCCGGGGCGACCGTCGGGTCCGAACACCGTCGGCTCGTCGGCAAGCACGTCGCCGAGGCGACGGAGCAGTTCCACGCGGCCCTCGAGTCCGGTGAGCGGATTGGTGGGGGAGACCTGAAAGGCGCTGCCCAGGCTGTCGACCGTCACCGTACGCAGGCCGGCCGCGTCGACCCGAAGTGGTTGCGCCGCATCGTCGGAGAACAACCCGGCGGTGAAGGCCGTCCAACTGGCGACGCCGAGCCCTTCCGAACGGGTGAGAACCTGACCGGTCGACTCCTCCCGGTAGGACCACTCGGGACCGGCCCCGGCATCCAGGAGCACGCTGACCAGGACGACGTCGATGAGGGCGCGGGTGTGGTCGGGGGAATCCGCCGGCGGCAGCGCGTCTCGAAGCGATCCGAGCCGATCGACGCCGCCGGCCTCGAAATGGCGCCAGCGGCTGTGGAACGGGATCGCGCCGTCGGGATAGCGATCGCGGGTGGTCTCCACGACGATGTCCGCGGCAGCACCGAGAGCGTCGTCGTGAACGGTGAACCAGGCGGACCGGCCGTCGCGGGCGCGCTCGAGGAGCTGACGCGAACGCTCGCGAACCGCGCTGCTCGTCCGCAGCAACGCGGCGGCGGCGACATCGGTCTCGGGTGTCTCGGCGGCCCGGTCGGCGGTGTCGTTCCGCGCGGTGCCGTTCACTCGAGCCCCCGGCCCTTGACCTTCCGCAACGCCTCGGCGTCGGGGACCGGCCCGGGCGTGAAGTAACCGGCCGCCATCTTGGCGTCGATCTCCACGCGGGCATCGGCGGGTACCAGCTCGTCGGGGATGTTGACCCGCTCGCCGACCTCGATACCCGAGCCGGTGATCGCGTCGTACTTCATGTTGCTCATCGAGACGAGCCGGTGGATCTTGGTGATCCCGAACCAGTGCAGCACGTCGGGCATGAGTTCCTGGAAGCGCATGTCCTGAACTCCGGCAACACATTCCGTGCGCGCGAAGTACTGGTCCGCGGTGTCACCGCCTTCCTGGCGCTTGCGGGCGTTGTAGACGAGGAACTTCGTCACCTCGCCCAGCGCGCGCCCCTCCTTGCGGGAGTAGGCGACCAGGCCCACACCACCGCGCTGGGTGCCGCGGATGCACTCCTCGATCGCGTGCGTGAGGTACGGGCGACAGGTGCAGATGTCCGAACCGAACACGTCGGAGCCGTTGCACTCGTCGTGGACGCGAGCGGTCAGCTCGACCGACGGGTCGGCGAGGTCACGTGCGTCGCCGAAGACGTAGACGGTCTGCCCGCCGATCGGTGGCAGGAAGACCTCCAGGTCAGATCGCGTGACGAGCTCGGGATACATGCCCCCGGTCTCCTCGAACAGCACCCGCCGGAGTTCGGCCTCGGAACAGCCGAAGCGTTCGGCGACACCGGGCAGATGCCACACCGGCTCGACCGCCGCCTTCGTCACCAGGGCGGCGCCGCTGGGGAGCAGCAGCTTGCCGTCGGGGACGAGCCGCCCCTTCTCGATGGCCTCGGCGATCTCGGGGAGGATGACGTGCGCCTTGGTGACCGCGATGGTCGGTCGGATGTCGTAGCCGGCGGCGATCTGGTCGGGGAAGCTCTCCGCGACCGTCGCTCCCCAGGGGTCGAGCGAGACGATCGCCTTCGGGTCTCCCCATTGCGGGTACGGACCGATGTGGTCGGTCGGGGAGGTGTTGGTCAGATCGGCGCGATGGTCGCGGGCCAGCGCCCCGGCGGCCACCGCCAGCGCTCGGTAGACGCTGTACGACCCGCTGTGGGTACCGATCACGTTGCGGTGAGCGCGAACTCCGGTCGTCCCGATGACGGGACCGCGCTCGGCCGCAGTGGGTGCACCCCAGTGGATGGGCGGGGCGTCGACTCCGCCGCTGTGCGAGGTCAGTCGGATGTGCCCCAGGGATTTGTGCTCGCCGGACATCGCGATCTCCTTCTGCCACGACGGTCATCCGCCACCTCGAGGAAAGCGCCAGCATAGTTCCGAATTCGCGATCCTGCCGGGCGGAACGAGATCCCTCACCGCAGACGACGATGCGGCGGCCCCCGAGGGGTACCGCCGCATCGTGCTCGGCTGAAACTGCTCAGTTGCCGTAGGGGATCAGATGTCGAACCGGTCTGAGTTCATGACCTTGTCCCACGCCGCGACGAAGTTCTTGACGAACTTCTCCTTGGCGTCGTCGGAGGCATACACCTCGGCCAGGGCGCGCAGCTGGGAGTTCGAGCTGAACGCCAGGTCGACGCGGCTGCCGGTCCAGGTCTGCTCGCCGGTCGCGCGGTCGGTGCCGACGAAGACGTTCTCGTCGTCGGTCTTGGACCACTTGGTGGACATGTCGAGCAGGTTGACGAAGTAATCGTTCGTCAGCACGCCCGGCTTGTCGGTGAGTACTCCCAGTGCCGAGTTCTGGTAGTTCGCGCCGAGCACGCGCAGGCCGCCGATGAGCGCAGTCATCTCCGGTGCGCTCACGGTGAGCAGATTCGCCCGGTCGAGCAGCTTGAACTCGGCGGGCTGAGCGAGACCCTCACCGACGTAGTTGCGGAAACCGTCGGCGGTGGGCTCGAGGTAGGCGAACGACTCGACGTCGACGTCATCCTGCGCCACGTCGGTGCGGCCCGGCGTGAACGGTACGGAGACCTCGACTCCCGCATCGCGAGCGGCCTTCTCGATGGCGGCGACGCCACCGAGCACGACGAGGTCCGCGAAGGAGATCTTCGCGCCGGCCTCGCCGGTGAACGACTCGGCGATGTGCTCCAGCTTCGCGACGATGTCGGCGAGTTCGGCGGGCTCGTTGGCCTCCCAGCTCGCCTGTGGCTGCAGACGGAGGCGACCACCGTTGGCGCCACCGCGGAAGTCGCTGCCGCGGAACGACGATGCGGCAGCCCATGCGGTCTTCACCAGCTGCGAGACCGAGAGACCCGACTCCAGTAGAGAGGTCTTCAGGGCGGCGATGTCGGCATCGGAGACGAGCGGTCCCTCGTGCACCGGCACGTTGTCCTGCCAGTCGTAGGTGACCTCGGGGACCAGCGGGCCGCGGTAACGGATCGCGGGGCCCATGTCGCGGTGGAGCAGCTTGAACCAGGCCTTGGCGAACTCCTCGGCCAGCTCCTCCGGGTGATCCAGCCAGCGACGGGTGATCTTCCCGTACTCGGGGTCGAAACGAAGTGCGAGATCGCTGGTGAGCATCGAGGGGTGGGTCTTGCCGTCACCGAAGGCCATCGGCACGGTGCCGTCGCCGGCGCCGTCCTTGGGACGCCACTGGTTGGCGCCCGCCGGGCTCTTGTACAACTCCCACTCGTAGCCGTAGAGGGTCTCCAGGAAGGCGTTGTCCCACTGGGTCGGGGTCGGGTTCCAGGTGACCTCGAGGCCACTCGTGATGGTGTCGGCACCCTTCCCCTCGCCGTGCGAGCTGCGCCAGCCGAGACCCGCGTCCTCGAGTGCGGCGGCCTCCGGCTCGTGGCCGACCTGGCTCGCATCCCCGGCGCCGTGTGTCTTGCCGAAGGTGTGACCGCCGACGATCAATGCCGCGGCCTCGACGTCGTTCATCGCCATCCGGGCGAAGGTGTCCCGGATGTCGGCAGCCGACCCCAGGACGTCCGGATTGCCCTCGGGCCCTTCGGGATTGACGTAGATGAGACCCATCTGCACAGCGGCCAGCGGGTTCTCGAGTTCGCGGTCACCCGAGTACCGCTGATCGGCCAGCCATTCGAGCTCGGGACCCCAGTAGACGTCATCGGGCTCCCACTCGTCGACGCGGCCGAAGGCGAAGCCCGCGGTCTCGAGGCCCATCGACTCCAGCGCGACGTTCCCGGCGAAGACCAGCAGGTCTGCCCACGAGACGGCCTGGCCGTACTTCTTCTTGATCGGCCACAGCAGACGACGCGCCTTGTCGAGGTTCGCGTTGTCCGGCCAGCTGTTCAGAGGTGCGAAGCGCTGCATGCCGGCCCCGGCGCCGCCGCGTCCGTCCTGGACGCGGTAGGTGCCCGCCGCGTGCCACGACATGCGCACCATCAAGCCGCCGTAGTGGCCGAAGTCGGCGGGCCACCAGTCCTGCGAATCGGTCATCAGGGCGGTCAGGTCTGCCTTGAGGGCCTCGACGTCGAGGTCCTTGAGTGCCTCGTCGTAGTCGAAGTCGGCGTCGAGGGGATTCACGACATCCGGATTGTGCTGCAGGATCTTGAGATTCATCTGGTTCGGCCACCAGTCCCGGTTTCCGCCGCCCTCGGTGGGTTGCTTGGCCTTGCCGTGCATGACCGGGCAGCCACCGGCGGTGGGTTCGGTGTTGGCCTCGGCGATCGGCGGGTGTTCTTGCGCCATGTCATTCCTTTCGGGAAATGGTGATGGAGGTTGAGCGCAGCCGTGATCCCGCCCGGTCCACAGGTGTGGGCCGGCCGGTCAGGTGTGTTCGGATCTTCGGTGGTTCAGGCCTTGCAGTCGGGGCAGAAACCCCAGTAGACGACCTCGGCCTCGTCGATGACGAAACCGTGGTCGTTGGATGCGGTCAGGCACGGGGCGGCGCCGACTGCGCAGTCGACGTCCCCGATCGCACCGCATGAGCGGCAGACCACATGGTGGTGGTTGTCGCCGATACGGGACTCGTAGCGGGCCACGTGTCCCGACGGCTGGATCCGCCGGATAAGACCGGCAGATGTCAACGCGGCCAACACGTCATAGACCGTCTGCTGGGAGACGTCGGCGAGTTCGGCTCTCGTCGAACCGAGCACGGTGTCGGTGTCGGCGTGGGGGTGTGCATGCACCGCGCGCATGACCGCGACCCGCGGACGGGTGACGCGGAGTCGAGCCGCGCGCAGCTGGTTGGCGCAGTCGTCGTCGGTGAGCATGTGGACGAGTATGCACCCGTTTCTGGAACTGTTCAAGTTTAGGCTCGGCGATGTACCGGATGGCAAACAGTCGGAGACGTAGGATCGGCTCATGTGGAACCGACATCCTGCCGGTCGCGGGTGATCTGATGTCCCGCTACGACGAGATCGTCGACGAGCTCTACGGTCTGACGCCGGACGTGTTCGTGAAGCGGCGAAACGAGATCGCCAAGGAGGTCAAAGCCGACGGTGAAACCTCTCTGGCGAAGGACATCTCGAAGCTGCGCAGGCCGACGCAGGCCGCCTGGGCGATCAATCAGTGGGTGCGCGCCAATCCCGATGACTGCGACCAGGTGACCGCGCTGGCCGCGGACCTGTCTGCGGCGCAACGACGTTCGGCGGCCGACACGATGCGGGAACTGTCCCGCCGCCGCCAGGAGCTGATCAACTCCTCCGCCGACGGTGTGGCCGGCACCGCCTCCTCGCTCGGAGTGCAGCTGTCCGACAGTGCGGTTCGCGAGGTCGCCACGACGCTGCGCGCCGCGATCGCCGACGCCGAGATCCTGGCCGACCTCCGACACGGACTCCTCGTCACCTCGGCCGAGTACAGCGGATTCGGTCCCGCAGGGGTCTTCGTCGTGCCCGACCCGCCGGCCGAGTCGAAGCGCAAGGGCGGACACAGCCACGATGCCGAACCGGAGAATGTCGACACGGGTTCGGCTGACGAGACCGAGGGCAGTGATGAGGACGCCGAGGTCAGGCGTGAACTCGAGGCGCGGATCGCCCGGGCCGAGGATGATGAACAGTCCGCGCGGAAGAGCCTCGGCGACGCGTCTTCCGCGGTGGACGAGGCGTCCTCGGAGGTCGACGAACTCGTCGCCGAGGCACGGGACCTTCGCGTGCAGTTGTCCCGGGTCGAGGACTCGCTGCGCTTCGCACGTCAGCGATTGTCGACCGCCGAGGAGGGCCGCTCGGAGGCCAAGGTCGCACTTCGCGATGCGGTCGCCGAGGCGAACAAGCTGAGAGCGGCGCTCGCCGATCTCTGAGTGTTCAGATCAACCGCAACGAATCGTCTCGTCGCAGCACGAAGAAGTACGGCGCCGGTGAGCCCTTGAGGTCCATGGCGCCGATGACCGAAGCGTCGGAGAGACGGTGGAAGACATCGTTGATCGGCAGCTGGTCGTAGACCATGGTCGCGGTGTCGGCGCCGCGATAACGCGTGGTGCGCAGCCGTGCGCGCGCCTTCCGGGTCTGGCTGAGCAATCGGGTGGCGGCGATCGGTGTCGCGAAGGACATCGCCTTCACCTGGGGCGTCTTCTCTGCCACGGAGAGACCACTGAAGGCGATCGCCGGGTTCATCGCCCAGAGCGCGGTGTGGTCGCGGGTGGGGAAGAGCAGCGGGTGGACGGTCTCGGCGTCGACGAACTGCTTGCCCCACCAGCCGCTGGCGGCGAGAAACCCGTCGAGGGGATGACCGGTCGGCAGCTCCGCCCCACGCCAGGTGCCGATCATGAACTCCGGGTCGATCGCGTCGCAGGAGTCGAACAGATCGAGTGCCTCGGCGGTGTCGGTGGGGATGGTGGTCAGGATCTCGCGCACGTCCATGTCGCCGATCCTACGGCCAAAGACACAAATAGAGAAGAATGTCGCAATGTCAGGAGGTCGAACCTGCGGGAACTCCGCGCGGGGCGTCGTTGCCGTCGGGTTGGGAGGTGAGCCACGCGACCGCGAAGGCCCCCGCGATCGCCCCGGCGAAACCGACGTAGGCGAGCCACCCGAGTCCGTCGACGGCACGGTCGCCGAGGAACAGGACGCCGATCACCGACGGAATCCCGACCTCGCCCACCACGAGCACCGCGGTGACGGCGTTGACCGGACCGAGTTGGAGCGCGACGGTCTGCACGTAGAACGCGAGTGCGCCGGCGAGGGCGATGGTCCAGGCCGCCGGGTCGGTCAGGAGGGCTGCGGGGTCGAACGGGTGCACGCCGTCGAGGACGCGCACCGCCACCGCGAGGGCGCCGTACATCGCGCCGGCGAGCGCGCCCGCGAGGATCGCGCCGCGCCGTCCGAGTAGGCGGACGACGATCAGGCCGACGCCCGCGACCACCGTCGACACGATGAAGAGAGCCCAGTGAAAGGTCATGTCGTGGGCGGTTCTGGCCTCGTGTGACGCCGACGCGCCTAGCATGCAGAGCGATGCCACGACGACACCCATCGCGGCCAGATCCCGGCCTCGGAGCTTCGTACCGAGGAGCACGCTGCCGAGAAGCGCGGTGACGATCAGATTCCCGGCGACGATCGTCTGGGCTAGGAAGAGCGGGAGCAGTCGAGCGGCGACGGCCCCGCCGGCGAAACCGAGGATCACCATGAGGGTGCCGACGATGAAGGCGGGGTCGCGGAAGGTGTCGAGGGTCGAGCGCAACGACGGCCCGCCCTCGGCCGTGACCCCTGCGGCGTCGGGCCCGGCGGCGTTTCGGGCGCCGAGCGCGCGAAGGACCGTCGACAGTCCATAGGCCACCGCGGCAAGCGATGCCGCCACTATTCCGATCGTGAACACCGTATGAAGGTATAGGTCCTCGTGGCCCGATGCCCGGATTCCGCGCCCGGCCGGTGCGGCCGTCGCGCCGGAATAGTCGCCGACCGTGGGCAGTTGGCCAGATCATGACCAGCTCTGAGTATGACCCGCGCGACCTTCTCGCCGAAGCACGTCTCGGCGTTCTCGCCACCATCAAGTCCTCCGGCCTCCCGCAACTGTCGCCGGTGACCCCGTTCTACGACCGCGACGCGGACACGATCTACGTGTCGATGACCGAGGGGCGGGCCAAGACGGTCAACCTCCGCCGCGATCCGCGCGCGGCGCTGGAGGTCACCGGACCCGACCGTTACACCTGGGCCACCGCCGAAGGGGACGTCACGCTGATCGGCCCGGGCACCGACCCCCACGGCCCCGAGGTGGAGGCACTGGTCGACTACTACCGGAAGGCCGCCGGCGAGCACCCGGACTGGGATGAGTACCGCGGGGTGATGGTGTCGGATCGTCGCGTGTTGATGGTGATGTCGGTCAAGCGCGTGTACGGCGAGCGGCTGCGCTGATCCCCCGCGGGGCTTTTTCTCCGCGATGAGGACCGTGGCTGTCCTCGTTGTGGGCCACAGTGGAGGTATGAGCAGAGAGATCCAGGTGACGTTCGACTGTGCTGATCCCGCGGCCCTCGCCGCGTTCTGGGCCGAGGTGCTCGGCTACCGGATCCAGGCGCCGCCTGCGGGATTCGACACCTGGGACGCCGCGCTGGAGGCGATGGGCATACCGGAGGAACGCCGGAACGATGCGTCGGCGGTGATCGACCCCGACGGTCGCGGTCCGCGGATCTTCTTCCAGCGCGTTCCGGAGGGCAAGACCGCGAAGAACCGGGTACACCTCGACGTCCGAGCGGCTCCGGGCCTCGCCGGCGACGACCGTATGGCGTCCCACGAAGCCGAGGCGGCACGACTCGTCGTACTCGGTGCGACGCGGGTCCGGCGCGTCGAGCCCGAACCTCCGCTCGGCGCCGGGCACATCGTCATGCTGGACCCCGAGGGAAACGAATTCTGCTTGGACTGACCGCATCTCGTAGAGAACGACGGCGTTATGTCCCCACGTTCTCTACCGATTCCCGACCCGTCATCGGAAGGTCGCACGCCAGGTGGAGGGTGCCGTTCAGGTCGGGTTGCTCGAAGGTGACCCGTGCGTCCCGACCGTCGACGATCAGGGACGCGATGGTGTTGCCGAACAGCGGGCCCACCTCGCTGTGCCATCGGACCGGGAGCTCCGGTGAACCGCGGAAGCTCGCCCAGCGCCGGACGACCCGCGCGATGCGCGGCGACCAGCCGAGGCGGAACACGGACTTCATGTACGGGGGAATGGCGTTGTGCACCGGCGAGCACACCAGTTGGAACACGGTCGCGCTCGTGGGTTCGTCGAATTCGGCTCGTGCGGCGTAGCTGTGGTGGACGTCGCCCGACAAGACGCTGACGGTCGCCGGTCCGGTCGTCTCGGTGCCGAGCCGGGCGACATCGCTGATCATCCGACTCAATCGGGTGAAGGAATCGAAGAAGGCCGGCCAGTGCTCCAGGTCGGCGCCCTGCCGGATCTTCTCGGCCACTGTGCCGACCCAGCCGTCGTGCCGGGCCCCGATCTCGTCGAGGGTCTCGACGTCGCTGAGGACCGGCGGGAGCAGCCACGGCAACGACGACCCGAGCACCAGATGGTCCACCGACTCGATGTCGTCCTTCACCTGGCGCTCGACCCAATCGAATTCCGTGTCGCTCACCATCTTTCGTGCGCCACCGGCGAGGATGCGGCCGTTGCGGGAGTCGATCATCGTCAGTCGGGTCGCACCGAGGTCCCAGCGGAAGCTGAACCGGACCCCCTTGACGCCGTCTGTTTCGGCGTCGGCACGGTCGGCGAGGTCGACCAGATGCGACCAGCAATCCCCGTCGATGTCCTTCACCGTGCGGTAGTCCTCGGAGGCGGCCAGCTCGGCGGGCGACAGGTTGCCCAGGTGCTGGTACACCCAGTACGACGCGAGGCCGGCCCGGATCCGGTCGCGCCACCACGGTTCGTCCTCCATCTCGCGGCGCCAGGCGTCCGAGGTGTTCCAGTCGTCGCGGATGTCGTGATCGTCGAAGATCATCGCGGTCGGGACGGTGGACAGGATCCAGCGGATCTCCGGGTCGCCCCAGGTGTGCCGGTAGAGACCCTCGTACTCCTGAAAGCTCACCACCTCGTCGGACGGGCCGGTGGTCGCGGTTCTGGTCGCCTCGAGTTTCTCCTTGACCTGTGGGGTCAGCTCATCGGCATACACCTGGTCGCCGAGCAGGATGAGCGTGTCCGGCCACGCCGCGACCGGCAGATGGCGCATCCGCACGGCGTAGCAGTCCAACGCGTCGACACCGAGCTCCCGGTCGATCTTCGGGTCATCGGCCCGGGGATATCGGCAGGACCCGAAGACGAACCGGTGATGACGGGCGGACGCGGGACCGCGGGTGCGGATGACACTGGGCGGGAAGGTCGAATCCGGTAGAGGCCACTCCCGCGAACCGTCGACGGTCACCGTGTACTCCGTCACGGTGTCCGGGACCAGTCCCGTGATCTCGACCAGTGCGTAGTGGTTTCCGAGCACCTCGAAGGTGCGCGTTCGGCTCCCGTGGATCTCGACCTCTGCCGGGGCATCGGTCTGGACCCATACCAGCGCAGATGTCTCGTCGACGTGCCGCAGAATCGGTCCGAGTACCAAGGCCATCGACCCAGCGTAAGCCGTGCGCCCCTCGGTCGTGCCGGTCTCCGCCGACGTGGTCCGGGAACGTGTCCGGTGGCCGGCGTCGTAGGCTGACGAACGGATCCACCGGGCGAGGGCGAGGGTGAGTTGATGACGAGCGGTGACGACCTGGACGCGACCGTCGCAGAGGTACTCGCCGAGCTGGCCGAACTCGAGGACCCGAGGATCCGTGCGGTCAACGAGAAGCACGGCGACGACCACGGGGTGAACCTGACCAAGCTGCGGGCCGTCGCCAAACGACTCAAGACCCAGCACGACCTGGCACTCGCGCTGTGGGCCACCGGCGACACCGCGGCCCGGCTGGTCGCGCTGCTCATCTGTCGACCCAAGACCTTCGACGCCGCGCAGCTCGACACGATGGTCCGCGAAGCCGCACGCCCCAAGGTGCACGACTGGCTGATCAACTACGCGGTGAAGAAGAACGGGCACAAGGAGGAGCTGCGTCTCGCGTGGATGGACGACACCGACGAGGCGGCGCTCAGCGCCGGATGGGCGCTCACGACCGAGCGGGTGGCCAAGAAGCCCGACGGTCTCGACCTGGTCGAGCTGCTCGACACCATCGAGGGCGGCATGAAGGACGCACCCGAACGCCTGAAGTGGGCAATGAACACCTGCCTTGCGACCATCGGCATCGAGCACCCCGAACACCGCACTCGCGCAATCGGAATCGGCGAGCGACTGAGGGTGTTCGAGGACTACCCGACATCGCCGGGATGCATTTCGCCGTACGCGCCGGTCTGGATCACGGAGATGGTTGCACGGCAGGAGGCCTGAGGCGTGCTCAGGCGGGCTGAGGACCACACGGGTCGGTATGCAGTGCTCTATCCCGCCATCGCGGAGGCCGCCCGGCGCCACGACGCCGAGTACATCGGCCTGATCGATGTCGGACGGCCCCTCGGACTCAATCTCAACGTCGACCGTGTGGGGATCTCCTACGGCGGCGATCAGTATCTGGGCGACGCATCGTCGCCGGTGCAGGTGGACTGCTCGGTGGTGGGCGGCGGTCGAGTACCGAGGACACCACTGCCGGAGGTCGATGAACGAATGATCCTCGACCGTGCGCCGCTCGACGCCCGAGACCCCGGCGACCGTGACCGGATCCGGCAGGCCGTCGCGGACGGGTCTGTTCTGGACGCCGAGATCGGTCTGGCGAAAGCGGCTTCGCCGGAACGCATCTCGGCAGATCCGATCACCGCGCTTCCAGAGGCGGTCACGAGTGTCCCGGATCGTGCTCTGCCCGTCGTCCTCACGACGTGGTCGCTGTCGCGGTACTCGCCGGAGAGGCGACGCCGTTTCGTCCACGCGATGGGGGAGGCCTCCGCCGCACGGAGAGTGGCCTGGGTGTCCGTGGAGGGAGTCGGTGTCGCCCCGACCATTCCGACTCTCGGGGACCGTCCGGCGTCGGGGCACAGCATCATCGGCATCACCGTCTTCGAGCCATCAGCGACACTGTTGCACTCCGACGTCGTCGGCGACGCGCTCGGTCGGTGCTGGTCCCGGGGAAAGCTGTTGTGCTGGTTCGCCTGACGGTGCACGGCCCGACCCGATCATCCCATCCGCCCCCTCGGCATCTGATCGGCGGTCTGTCCGCTCGAGAGTCGCCACTGCGATCGACATCGCCGCGATCGCCGCGGCCACCACGAATGCGACGGCGTAACTCGCGGCGGTGATGATCGCGCCGAGGGTGGTGGCACCCACGGCCTGCCCGAACATCAAAGCGATGAACAGCAGCGCGGTGCCGGCCGCGGACCGAGAGGCGTCGATGGTCGAGGTCCAGGCGATGAGTTCCGACGTCGACGAGGTGAATCCCCACCCGAACATCAGGCAACCGGCGAGCGCGACGGCCATCTGTCCCGGAGCTGCGGCGACGAGGAGGATGCCGACCGTCATCGTCGAGCCGCTGAAGATCCACGCAGACGTCGCGGTCCACTTCGCCAGCGGGATCGCGGATCCGGCCACGGCTGCGCCGCCGACCCCGATCATGATCCACGCGACGATCGTGCCGCGCTGCGACGAGCCCCCGGTGTCGACGAGGATCGCGCGGCCGTAGGTCCACATGGCGCTCGACGCCACACCCAACAGGACTGCGGCTGTCAGAGCCGTTCGGTGCCGACGGACCCAGTCGACGGACAGGGCATCTCGTTGCTCATCCCGATCGGCCGAACCGGGCCTGTCGGCCGTCAGGAGAGCGATCGTGATGAACACGGTGATCACGCCGATGACCGCCCAGGTCAGCCGCCATCCGGGAAGGAAGAGCAGGGCCAGCAGGCCGGCGCCGACGAGGCCGGGGCCGGTGCCGGAGTTGACCATCGACTGCCCCCGGTCGATACGTTCAGCGGCGAGGTTGCGCCTGACGACACTCACCATCGCCGGGGACGCCAGCCCGGCCCCCACCGAGGCGATCACGGCGGAGATGCCGAAGACGACCAGGTTCGCGGCCGCGGCCATGCCCCAGACGCCGCCGGCCGCGGTCGCCGTGGCGATGACGATCAACATGCGTGGGCACCGTCGCCCGAACAGGAAGCCGCACAGCGCGGCGAGGCAATAGACCAGGGATGACCCTGCGGAGATGTATCCCGCCCGGGCCGAGTCGAGGGCCAGGTCTGTCTGGATGTCGGGCAGGAACAGCCCGTACGCGAGTCGCACGAGCCCGTAGGTCGCCGCGATGAACGCGATCCCGGTCACCACGACCAGTCCCTCGCGCTGCAAGCCAAACGAAAACGTGCGTTTCATATTTTCGATACTAGGCTGACGACCATGCCGATGCGCAAGAGCTCAGAGGAAAAACTGCTCGACGCAGTTGACGACCTGGTGTTCTCGCGCGGGATCGAGACGACGCCGGTCGACGCCATCCTCGCGCGTGCGGGCGTGTCGGCCGCGACGCTGTACCGCGGCTACCGCAGCAAGGAGGCGCTCGTCGCCGCCTCGCTCGAACGACGCCACGCACGGTGGCGCGAGACATGGGGGAACGCGATCGCCGCCGCGCCCGACGACGAGGGCCGACTGCTCGCCATCTTCGACGCCATCGACGAGTTCGCCGCACGGCCGGACGGCGCGCGGTGGTGCGCGTTCCTCGGCACCGCGGCCGAGATGTCCGACCCGCCGGCCGAGATCGCCGAGGCAGTCAGACGAGACACTGACTACATGCGAGACACCCTGCGCGACCTCGCCGTTCGATTGCCGTGCCCGGACCCGGACCGCCTCGCCGAACAGATTCTTGTCGTCGTCACCGGCGAACTTGCGATGCGACTGCGGGACAACCCGTTACGCAAGTCGGCTCTCGGTCGGGACATCGCCGGAACGCTCGTCACGATCGCGTGCACATCTGTCACCGGTTGAGTGCCTGTCGGCGTACCGCGATTCGCGTACGGGCGTCCGATCATCGGAAGTACGAGGCGTACTTGCTGTAAGGCACCTGGCCGTTGGGGCTGGCCTTGATCGCGGCGGCCACCGGTGGCGGGATGGGGGCCCAGTAGGCGGGCATCGCGGCGGCGAGTGAGGGTTTGACGATGTAGAGGAGTGCGAAGTTCACGATCCAGAGTGGGGGAGCCATCGACATGCCGACGGTGCTGGTCACTCCGGCCTTCGTGTTCGTCACCAACTGCGCGGTTCCCGACATCTGTTGCGCGACAAACCCGAAAGGGACCTCGATGGTGTACGCCGACCGATAGAGAGCGACCAGGGTGTCGAGTGCTCCGTTGTTCCGCAGCCAGGTGCCGACGTAACCGCCGGGGGCGATCAGTGAATTGACCTGTCGCGTCGGTGCACTCGCATTCGCCGGACTCTGCAGCATGCCCTGCTTGTTCACGTACAGGCCGTAGCTGCCGACGACGGAGTCGCCGGTCATCGGGCGCCCCTTGGTGTTGGTCAGGATGAGCAGGCAGGCGTCGATGATCTTCGCGGCATCACGGCTGCCGCCGATCCCGCCGCCGGTGAGGAGCGCGCGGTATTGCTGTTCGGACAGGGCGTCTTTCGGCGACAGGCCGATGGCGGCGGCCACCCGATTGGCGGCCGCGAGACCGAGCGGTTGGTTCAATTGCGCCGGGTTGGTGAGCTTGGGTGGTGCGACGCGCTCGAAGGCCGGGGCCCCCGAGAACGGGAGATCGAAACCGGTCGGGCGCGCCGGGGCCGCAGTCGCTTTCGGGGCGATCCCGACCGTGAGAACAACCGCTGCAGCCAGTGCGAGGACCACGGCAACGGGCCCGGATCGCAGCCGCACGCCCGGGTGACGGTGACGGGGAGAGACCTCGATATGCATGTTGGACCTGCCAATCGCGCCGACCTGTGAGAGTTGGCTCAGTGAAACCCGTGGTCACCGAGGTGTCAATAGTCCGCGCGGCCGACAGCGTCGACGAGAAAGGCCGCCGGTTCGCGGGTGAGCTCGCGAGCCGGCGGCCGGTCCGGGGTCAGATCAAGCCGAGAGCCAGCATCGCGTCGGCGACCTGAGTGAAGCCCGCGATGTTCGCGCCCATCACATAGTTGCCGGGAACGCCGTACTCCTCGGCGGTGTGCAGGCAGTGATCGTGAATGGAGGTCATGATCTCGGAGAGGCGCTCCTCGGTGTAACCGAAGCTCCACGAGTCGCGAGATGCGTTCTGCTGCATCTCGAGTGCGCTCGTCGCCACGCCGCCGGCGTTCGCCGCCTTACCGGGTGCGAAGCTGACGCCCGCTTCGCCGAAGATGCGCACGGCCTCGGGGGTGCAGGGCATGTTGGCGCCCTCGGCGACGATGCGGACACCGTTCTTGACGAGCTGTGCGGCGTCGGACCCGTTCAGCTCGTTCTGCGTCGCACACGGGATCGCGATGTCCGTGGGCACGTTCCACAGCGAGCCGTTGGTGACAAGCCGTGCCGAGGGCCGGGCGTTCACATAGTCACCGATGCGACCCCGCTGGACGTTCTTGATCTCCTTGAGGAGCTCCAGGTCGATGCCGGCTTCGTCGACGACGTACCCACTCGAATCCGAGCAGGCGACGACGCGGCCACCGAGTTGTTGGATCTTCTCGATGGCGAAGATGGCGACGTTGCCCGAGCCGGAGACGACGACCGTCTTGCCGTCGAGCTTGTCGTCGGCTGCGGCGAGCATGTCGCGGACGAAGAAGACCGCGCCGTACCCGGTGGCCTCGGTGCGCACCTGTGAACCGCCCCAGGCGAGTCCCTTGCCGGTCAGGACGCCGGATTCGTACCGGTTGGTGATGCGTTTGTACTGGCCGAACAGGTAACCGATCTCGCGGCCGCCCACGCCGATGTCGCCGGCGGGGACGTCGGTGTACTCACCGATGTGGCGGTAGAGCTCGGTCATGAAGGACTGGCAGAACCGCATGATCTCGAGATCCGACTTGCCCTTGGGGTCGAAGTCGGAACCGCCCTTGCCGCCACCGATCGGCAGCCCGGTCAGTGCGTTCTTGAAGATCTGCTCGAAGCCGAGGAACTTGACCACGCCGAGGTAGACGCTGGGGTGGAAGCGCAAGCCGCCCTTGTACGGGCCGAGTGCCGAGTTGAACTCGACGCGGAATCCTCGGTTGATCTGTACCTGGTTCTGATCGTCGATCCACGGCACGCGGAAGATGATCTGCCGCTCGGGTTCGGTCAGACGCTTGATGATGCCGGCGTCGGCGTAGTGCGGGTGCTTGGCCAGGACGGGTCCGAGGCTGTCGAAGACCTCACGAACGGCCTGGTGGAACTCGGCCTCTCCGGGGTTGCGCGCAACCACCTGTTCGTACAGATCGCTGATCTTCTCGTCGAGCACGGCCACGGCGGCCACCACTTCCTTGTTCGATTCGTGCGGAACGGCGGTGCCCTCCGAATCGGGTCACCGCCACCCCGCAGCCTATCGAGTGACAGGAAACATGTGTGAATCCGTTCGACGCCGCGCCCAGGCGACGATCGCCGTGATATCCCTGGCGGAACGCTCCGATGTGCTCATCACGAGATAGAAAGTCGAGGTCAGGGCGTTTCCGTTGACGGCTGCCTCGTAAGCGGCGGCGCGTGCGACGTGTCGGGCACGTTCTCGTGCGATCTCGGTCTCATCGGGTGTCGATAATTCGGCGACCACCAGCAAGCCGAGCCGGCGGGCGTTCGACGCGGCGATCGACACCGCGTCTATCAGTTCGTCCTCCTGTTGTCGTTCGAGTCGACGGCCCCGCCAGTCCCACCACCTGCGCCGCGGCCGTGGTGCGCGGCCCAGCACGGCGATACACGACTTCGCCCCGGCCGACATGCGTCGCTCCGGAACGGTGTCGCGGGTGTCGGCGCGGACCCGCGGGCCACCGGACCCGGGGTCCACGATCTCGATGTTCAGCCCTCGGTCGCGGAGGGTTCGGCACAGCCTGGTGGTCAGCGCGCCCGGTCGGCCGATGACGACCACCTCGGCTGTCGCCGTCGGGTTACGAGCCGGCGGTCGGCTCGTCGGGACCTCGGCCGACCCCACGACGGTTCTCACCGGGGCACCGCCGGACGACCGCGACCCCGGATGCACCGCCACGTCGCGTCAGAGAAGCTCGATTCGGTGGTCTTTCACCGCGACCGTGCTCTCCTGCCCGTTCGGCAGCTGGTAGGTCCGGACATCGCCGACGTCGGCACCCAGCACCGCGCGGCCGAGCGGCGAGTCGGGCGAACACACGTCCATACCCACCAGGGCGTACTGCTCCGGAGCTCCCACCAGAAAGGTGGTGACGTCGGCTGGATCGTGATCGAACACAACGGTGACGACCGAACCGACCTGGACGGTGCCGTCTGCTGACGGTTCGGCATCTGCCGTGGACAACGCGGCGTACAGCTGCGCCAGACGCCGGTCGAGCGATTCGAGACGCTCCAGGGCGCGATGGTAGGCGTCGTTGTTGTCCAGATCGCCGGCGGCGCGATGGTCGAGGACCTCGGCGCTGACGACGGCTCGATCGCGAATCTCGGCGGCCAGCTGACGCTCGAGCAGATCTCGGGTCAGGGGCGTTGTCGGGACAGGTGCTGCGGTGGTCATCGTTGCTTCCTCTGCTTCGGTGGCGAGACGCCGGCGTCAGGACGTCGCGATCAGGGACCTTGCGCGGAGCTCGAGCATCGGGTGGCGAGCCGCGATCTCCGCGCGTGAGATGTGGTCCGGGTCGGTGCTGAGGGTGAGAATCCAGGGCACCGACTCAGCCGCTCCGCCCGGCGGCGAATCGACTCCCGAATCCGAGTCCCAGGGGTCGAGCTCGAGGTCGGCGAGAATGTCCCGCGACAGGCTCTCCAGCTTCGACTCCGTCAGCCGGCCCGAAGGATCTGCGAAGGCGAAGCAGATGTCCTTGCCCACCGGCACTCCGAAGTCGTCGACGTCGTTTTCCCGATGCCACTGCCGACGCAGGAGTCGGGAGTCGGAATCCTCGACGACAAGCGAGTACTTCACCGTTTTCGGAAAAGCGTTGAATGCGCGTGAAGACGCTTGATCGAGAAACTTTCTCACCCGACTCTTCGATGCGCAGATCCGGATACGACACTCCATGACAACCGCTTGCACGGCGACTCTTCCTTCCACTGAAAACCGGCCGGTCGGGCCGGTGACACGGACTCTAGCCGAAAAAAATATAAAAGCCAGTCGGCTTCGTGCATGGGCCTGCGCCACCGCGAAAGGGACTGTGGTGCAGGATATTAAGAGACGAGCCACACCGCCTGAGGTGTGCGGAGCGGTAGAGACGGGCCGCGATGTGCGGCGACTGGACTTTTATTTTTTCTGGGCTATGGTCACGGAGGTGAGTGGGTCTCCAACCTCACTTCATCATTCATGTCAGCGAGGAATCATGGCAGAAAAGAATTCCAGTTCGAAGAAACGCCGCCAAGAATTGAAATTGCGGCGCGAGAAAAAGCGTGCGAGCGAAGACAGCTCGATCATCCGAAAACGGAAGAATGTGGGATGACGTGGAACAGAACACGCATCTCGCAGAGGTCCTCACCTATCTTCACGACCGTTTCTCGACGCTGGCCGCGGTCGAGCGGCCGCAGACCGAGCTGCTTCGTGGATTCCGGGCGGGCATGACATTCGCTCGCGTCTGCGTCCTCGACGAGATCACGACCGAGTCTCTCCGTCCCGACGCGTTCGTCGGCGCAGCTGTGCTCTCAGGGGGTCTGCGCCGGGACTTCGACATCATCCAGGGACTCCTGGATCGACTCGAGCGGGAGGGTCGATGGGCCGCCGACGCCGACGACAGTGAGTTCCGGGTCGGTCACCACGCCGCGTTGGGAATCGCCCGCCATCACCTCGAGGTGGCTCGCCGGACACTCGACCTCCGGCAAGCACCGGCCGGAGTGCATCGGCCGGTCCGCAGCCGATCCCGCCGGGCTGCTCTCACCGCCGGTTAGTCACACCCTGTGCGTGGGACCGGGCGCGACGAGCCCGGTCCCACGCACAGCTCTGGGCAGACCCTGTCAGCGTGGAACGCCGAGTCCCTTGGCGATGGTCGGCCACGCGCGGTGGAGGTCCTCGTTCCAGTAGCCCCAGGAGTGCAGGCCGGATCTGAAGTCGTAGGTGACCTTGACGCCCGCGGCATCAGCGCGGCGCTTGAAACTCTGCGTGCACTGGAGGACCACACCTTCGAGGACACCTCCCACCGGGGAGGCGAGGCCGGCGATTCCCAGCGACGGATCGGGCAGTCCATTGCCGACGGCGACGTAGACCGGCTTGCCCTTCAGCACGTTCACGTGAGCGGCCGGATTGTGGTCGTCCCACGTCGAGTGGCCCACCGGGCCCCACATGTTGTCGGGGTTGCCGCCTCGGGTCGACACCGACGCGGCAGTGGCCTGACGGTACTCGGGTGAACCCTGGTCGAGGCAGCCGCTGAACGCCGCAACACCGCGATAGAGGTCGGGATGGCGGACGGCGATCGACATCGCGCCCAGCGCGCCCATCGACAGTCCGCCGATGACATTCCGGCCGTTCCCGTTGAAGCGTTTGTCGATCAGCGGGGGCAGTTCCTTGGTCAGGAACGTCTCCCATTTGTTCCGTCCCAGAACAGGATCCGGCCTCTGCCAGTCGGTGTAGTAAGCGGCCATCCCGCCGATCGGCATGACCACGTTGACCGGCTTGTCCGCCACGAACTTCACGATGTCGGTCTGGAACGTCCAGCCGCTCTGCGTGTAGTTGGTGTAGATGCCGCCGTCGATCCCGTCGAGGAGGTACAGAGTCGGGCGGGGTTTCTCACGGTCTCGGGGGAGTAGCACGCTGACACGAACGGGTCGCTCCATCGCGGCCGAATAGACCGTCACGGTCGAACGCGTCGGCGTCGTCGGTGACACGGACAGCACGCGCGACACCTCACGACTCGACCTGTCGCTCGGCGCCGCGGCGACCGACCCCCCGACGGCCAGACTTCCGGTCACGGCGACGGTACCCGCGCATGCGAGTACGACGGCTCTCTGCCAGATCGACATTTCTCCCCCTACTGCTTTCCGACGGTGCGCCCCCACGCTCCGCGTCGGCGATATCCGCTCAATCATGTACTAGACGCCGCCGACCCGCCGAGGTTTGGGGAGAGTGTCTGCGCGTCCGCCACCTGCGTTTCACCGAATTTGGTCCGAACGGAGGAGCGCGGCGTGGCGAGCGGGCCCGCGGTGCTCGTGTTTGCGCCGAGATCGCGCGGGTACCCGTTCGAGACTCGGGCTGCGCCCCATCGCGTGGGCCCATCAACGCAGCCGACCAGAACCACCGACATCGGAAGGACGGTTCTCTGTGAGCACCTACGTCACCGCGAATCCCACCACAGGCGTCACGGATCGCGAGTTCCCCGGACTCGCCGACAACGAGATCGACGGACTCGCGGCACGGTCGCTCGAAGCCTTCGAGAGCTGGCGACGCACCGACGTCGCGCAGCGTGCGGCCATCCTGTCCCGGACCGCGGACCTGTACGAGAAGCGCGCCGACGAACTGGCGTCGACGATCACGACCGAGATGGGCAAGCCGGCCAAGGAGGCGGCAGGTGAGGTGCAACTCGCCGCCGACATCTACCGCTGGTACGCCGAACACGGCCCAGACCTCCTGGTCAGCGAGGAACTGGATCCCCAGGGCGCCGAGTCGTCGATCGTCCAGACGGCGCCGATCGGACCGCTGGTCGGTGTGATGCCGTGGAACTACCCGTACTACCAGGTGGCCCGATTCGCTGCTCCGAACCTGCTGGCCGGTAACACCGTCATCCTCAAGCATGCGTCGATCTGCGCGGCATCGTCGGCGTTGATGGCCGAGATCCTGCACGATGCCGGTGCACCCGACGACGTGTATGCGAACGTGTACGCGAGCAGTGACCAGGTCGCAGAGCTCCTGGCCCATCCCGCCATCCGCGGGGTGTCGCTGACCGGTAGCGAGGGCGCCGGCGCAGCCGTGGCCAAGGTCGCCGCCGAGAACCTCAAGAAGTCGGTCCTCGAGCTGGGCGGCTCGGACCCGTTCATCCTGCTCGACTCCGCCGACATGGACCGAACCACCACTATCGCTGCGCGGGCCCGCCTGTCGAATGCGGGACAGGCCTGCAACTCGCCCAAGCGGTTCATCGTGCTCGAGGAGCTCTACGACGACTTCGTGCACGGGCTCGTCGAGAAGTTCGAGGCGACGAAGGTGGGGGATCCGGGTGACTCGTCCACGCGTATGGGACCACTGTCGTCGATCTCGGCACGCGACACCGTCGCCGACCAGGTCAAGACCGCGGTCGACCAGGGTGCGACGCTACGGACCGGTGGCGCTGCGATCGATCGCGACGGCGCTTTCTTCCAGCCGACCGTGCTGACCGACATCACGCCGGACATGGACGCCTATTCCGAGGAGATCTTCGGACCGGTGGCCATGGTCTACAAGGTGTCGTCAGCGGACGAGGCCGTTGCGTTGGCCAATGACGTGGAGTTCGGTCTCAGTGGGTCGGTGTGGAGCACCGACACCGCGAAGGCCGAGGAGGTCGCCGACCGGCTCGAGGTGGGCATGGCCTACGTGAACGAGCACGGCACCACGCTGCCGGGCCTGCCGTTCGGCGGCGTCAAGCGTTCGGGTTACGGCCGTGAACTCGGACGCTGGGGCCTGGGCGAATTCGTCAACACCAAGCTGCGGCGCACGGCAGCGAAGTAGGTCACCGGGACTCGCGGAAGTTTGGACAAGACCGGGGGTTCCTGTAAGCGCCCCGGCCTCTGGTTCAACAAGCGGGTTACAGCACCGCGTGAACGTGAGCCCGAGACTATCAGGTGGATCCGTCTTGCGACGAATCCGCGATCGGGCGCTCATCGCACCGAGCGGTTGACCCTCACCTCGACATCCTCGGGGTCGAGGGTCTTCTGCTCGCCCGACACCACCCCGACGCGAACCGGACTGTGGGACGCGTCGGTGACCGTGAGCGGTGCGCCGTCGGGCTGGAGATGGTCATTGCCCCACTGCCAGAGCGACATGACAACCGGGAAGAGATCCCGGCCCATGTCGGT
>NZ_JSYC01000044.1:0-26690 GCF_054823965.1 Gordonia sp. GN26
CGAAGACTTCTTCCCCAACCTGCGGCGCATTCGCTACGAACAACCACCCCAAGCCCCACCCACTCCACGGGTCATCTCGGGCGACGACACCCCGCCCACACCCAACCGGCTCGCACGGAAGCACGCGCGCCGGCGGGCCGAACGTGCCCGCAACAAGAAGCAGCGCCTCGTCGATGAAACGGACCCACCGTTCTAAGCCACGAGCAACCCGACCACCAACACGACGACCGCGGCGGTGGTGAGCACCGATCGCAGCATGTTCCACGGCACCCACACCGCGCTGAACTCTGCCCAGACCTGGGCGGCCTCGTCGCCACGAGAGTCGGCCGCGGCGTCGAGGCGGTTGTTGGCCGGGACGTTGATCGCCATGGTGATGGCGACACCGCCAAGGGTGAGGAGGGTGGCGGCGAGTACCCACCAACGCAACCCGTCGTTCCAGGTGGCCCACGTGCTCAGGGCACCGAACACCACACCGCCACCGAAGATGACCGCGAACAGCGGATTGAGGATGGCGCTGTTCATCCGGTGCATGGCCGGGACCGCGACGTCGGCACCGGCGCGGGTCAGGCCGGGGATCACGGAGTAGCCGAAACCTGCGAGCACCCCGGCACTGAGTCCCGTGGTCACGACAGTGAGGGTCACCAACACGTCCTGCAGTAGGTCCATAGAGAACAGTGCACCTCGTGGCACGCCGAAACGCCCATGGTTCACTCTTATCCATGTCCTCACGCTCCCGCGCCCGGGCGCTCTCCGCGCGCCTGCCGTTCGGTATCGGGACGGTCGTACTGATCCTCTGCGCAGCAATGCTCGTCACCGTCGGAGTGGTGCTCTCCGGCGGGAAGTACCAGGTGGACAACGCCGACTACGCCTACGGGGAACTGCGCGATTACCACCGTGCGCCGTCCATCGCCTGGACCATCGTCGGCCACGAGGATCTCCCCGACTATCGCGACGAGGTCACCATCCAGGTCGTCGACACCTCCGACGAGGGCTGGCTGATCGCCTACCCGTCCGGCCTGGGCCGCTCGTTCACGATGGTCGACCGCCGCAACGGCCGTCTCCTCTGGGACTCCCCCGTCAACGCCGGCCAGGGCGACTGCGCCGTCAACGAGGCCGGACAGGTCGGCTGTGCGGTTCAGCTCGGCACTCCGCTCGACGACGGCTTCTACCTCGTCGACGACGCCGGGGTGCCGACGCAGACCGCCGAATACCTCGACACCAAGAAGGTCGTGGGACTCGGCAACAACTTCCTGCGGGTCAACCGGGTCGGTCACCAGTTGTCCTTGAACACGCCGGCCGGGAAGTCCATCTGGGCGCGCACCTTCGCAGCACCGGTCGTCGATCTCGAGGTCACCGGCGACATCGTGGTCGTCAAGACCGCCGACGCCAGCCAGTTCCTGGTCAACCCGACGAACGGCGACAATCGCATCGCCTGCGACCAGTGCAACATCGCTCTCTACCCGACGGGCGTGGCCGTCGAGCACCAGGACTACAACGCCGAGCGCGTCACCACCTACGCCACGGTCAACGGGCGCGTCGACTCCGACCCCGTCGACGACTCGGAGGGGCTGCAGATCGAATCGGGGCCGTCGAAGCTGCCCCTGCTGACCGCCTCCAACCGCATCTTCGCCGACCGCGGCACCTACGAGGTACGCGATCCGGCACGCCAGGGCGCGCTGTGGCGGATCAGCGACCGTAAACTGTCGAAGTCGGGTGCCATCGCCTGCGGCTCACTGGTCAACTTCGGGCGTCTTGACGGGTCGCGAACGACGTACGCGCTCGCTGACGGCGAGCACATCGGCAGCGGCCCGCCACCCGGTCCCGAACAGCCCATCCTCGCCAATCCCGCCTGCATCGGCTCGACGGGCACCACCATGATCCTGTCGAATCAGGGCCAGCTGACGGCCCTGACCCCGGAGAACACCGTGGCCTGGGAACAGGGCGTCGGTTCGCCCGGACTGATCAAGGTGGTCGAGGGCTACATCGTGCTGAGCGAGGGTTCCACGATGTCCGTTTTGCGGCCGAACTGACCCCGCGTGTGGGCCGTTTCACATCGCAACCCGCGTCCCCGCGACGACCTGCACAGACACAAACCTGACCTCCTGTCCATACTCGGGATGGTCACGGGAAGATAACGCTTTGCTCACGACCGCGTGTACGGTCGGCTCGGTTCCGAAAGCACGAACCACGAGCAGTACACGTGAGGTCAGTAAGTTTTGGGTAAGCATTCCAAGCCACGGAAGAAAACACGCACACCGCTGTGGGCCACGGCCCTCCTCCCCGTCGGAGTCCTGGCGGGCGCGGCCACCGCAGGAGCGGAGCTGTCGCACCCGACAGCCGCCCCGGAGCCCAGCAGCCTCTCCACGGGTGTGACGGCCACCGCGGCCCCCGCATTCACCCCCGCCGCGAAGGCGCACCCGGCAGCCCCGGCCCCGACGCCGGCACCCGCCCCGGTCATCCGCCCGGCCAGCGTCACCTCCGGTGCGGTCCCCGAGACCAACTACGACGCCTACAAGAAGGCCGCGAGCACCCTCGCCGACACCACCCCGCGCTGCGGCATCGACTGGAAGGTCATCGCCGGCATCGGCAAGGTCGAGTCCCACCACGCCGACCAGGGCAACGTCAATCCCGACGGCGTGCTGCGGAGCGCCATCTTCGGTCCTGTCCTCGACGGCTCGCTCGGCGGCAACGAGGTCATCAGCGACACCGACGGCGGCGAACTCGACGGCGACGCGACCTACGATCGCGCAGTCGGCCCCATGCAGTTCCTGCCGTCCACCTGGAAGGCCTACGCCGCCGACGGCAACGGTGACGGAAAGGCCGACCCGCAGAACATCTTCGACGCCGCACTGACCACCGGTCGGTACCTGTGCGATGAGGGCCTGGACCTGCGTAACCCGGCATCGCTGACGACCGCGATCATGCGCTACAACAACTCCATGGAGTACGTGAACAACGTGCTCGGGTTCGCCCGCTCCTACTGATCTTCTCCGGAAACGGTCATCGACCCGGCCGGCGCCTGACTCAGGCCGCCGTCCGGGTCGATGTCGTTCGGATCAGTTCGGTGTGATCAATTCTGGGCCAGAAAGGCCTGCAGCGCAGCCGAATACATCGGCACGTCGGCGGCACCCATCAGTTCGCGCGCGGAATGCATCGCGAGCTGCGGAGCGCCGACGTCGATCGTGGTGAGGCCCGTGCGGGTCGCGGTGATCGGTCCGATCGTCGAGCCGCAGGGCAGATCCGCACGGTGGACATAGCGCTGCATCGGCACACCTGCGTCATCGCAGGCCATCGCAAAGATGGCCTCCCCCAAGGCATCCGAGGCGTAGCGCAGATTCTGGTTCACCTTGAGCACCGGCCCGCCGCCGATCGAGATGTGGTGGCCGGGCTCATGCCGTTCCGGATGATTCGGATGCGTCGCGTGGGCCATGTCGCCGGAGAGGCACACGCTCGCGGCCATCGCCTGCAGGTAGTCGGAGCGGGAGCCGCCGCGCGACAACACGATCCGCTCACAGATCGAGGCCAGGAAGTCCGATGCGGCACCACGCTCGGAGCCGCTGCCGACCTCTTCGTGGTCGAACAGCGCCAGCACGCGCGTATGCGTCGACGACGAACCGTCGAGCAGCGCCCGCAGACCCGCGTAGCAGGTGCCCTGGTTGTCCAATCGCGGTGCGCTGAGCAGGTTCTCGGCGGCGCCGATCACCGCCGACGGCGCGACGTCATGGGTCATCAGTTCCCAGCCCAGCAAGGTGTCGGGGTCGATGCCCGCGTACTCCGCAACCCAATCGAGAACGTCCGGGGCGGTCTCGTCGAGACCCCAGAGACCGTTGACGTGTCGCTGCGGATCGGGTGAGACGCCCTTGCGGTTCTCGGACAGGTGGATCGCCAGCTGCGGAACCCGCACCACCGGCTCGGTCACGTGAACGAGCGTGTGCGCCACCCGATCCCCCGCCCGGTAGGCGAGACGACCGGACAGCCCGAGATCGCGGTCGAGCCAGGAGTTGAGCCAGGCGCCGCCATAGGGCTCCAGCGCGATCATCGCCACCCCGGCCGACGTGCGGTCGGGATGCTGCTTCACCCGCAGGTTCGGGCTGTCGGTGTGGCCGCCGACGATGCGGAAGGCCGGACCGTCGCCGGTCTCCCAGGCGATGATCGAGCCACCGCGGATCACATAGGACTTCGACGACGCCGCGCTGACCGTGGCCGGCCACGCCTGCTCCTCGTGAAGCCTTGTGTATCCCGCGTTCTCGAGCTCACGGGCGACCGTGGCGCACACGTGGAACGGCGACGGGGAGGCGTCGATTAACTCACCGAGCCCGGCCGCCGATGCACTCGTCGGGATCTTCGGCGATGCGTCGCTCATCCGGGACACTCAGACCGAGGCGAGGACCGAGTCGATCACCGAGTAGAACAGGCCGAGCCCGTCGTCGCTGGGGCCGGTCAGGGCCTCGGTCGCGTGCTCGGGATGCGGCATGAGGCCGACGATCCGGCCGTTGGGGCTGGAGATGCCGGCGATGTCGAGTGCCGACCCGTTGGGATTGCGCTCCGGGTAGGTGAACACGATCTGACCCTCGCCCTGCAGCTCTTCGAGCTTGCGCTCCGACGCCACGTAGCGGCCCTCGCCGGACTTCAGCGGGATCAGGATCTCCGCACCGCGCTCGAAACGCGTCGTCCAGGCGGTCGTGTTGTTCTCGACGCGCAGCCACTCGTCGCGGCAGATGAAGTGCAGACCCTCGTTACGGGTCAACGCACCCGGCAGCAGGCCGGCCTCGCAGAGGACCTGGAATCCGTTGCAGATCCCCAGGACCGGCATGCCCTTGCCCGCCGCCTCGACGACCGAACCCATCACCGGCGCGAAGCGCGCGATGGCGCCGGCACGGAGGTAGTCGCCGTAGGAGAAGCCGCCCGGCACGATGACCGCGTCGACACCCTTCAGGTCGGCGTCGCCGTGCCACAGCGCGACGGGTTCGGCACCGGCGAGCCGGACCGCACGGGCGGCGTCGACGTCGTCGAGGGTGCCCGGGAAGGTGATGACACCGATACGAGCTGTCATGTCGCCTACTCCGAGACCCGGGAGACGTTGAAGTTCTCGATCACCGTGTTGGTCAACAACTCTTCGGCGATCCGCTCCAGGGTCACGTCGTCGACGGTGTCGTCGACCTCGAGCTCGAAGCGCTTGCCCTGACGGACGTCGCCGATCCCGGTGAATCCGAGCCGACCCAGTGCGCCGACGATGGCCTGCCCCTGTGGGTCGAGAATCTCGGCTTTGGGCATCACGTCGACCACCACTCGCGCCATGGCACCGCTCCTCAATCTCTGCTGATCAGTTCTCGCCTGGTCAGCTTACCGGGTGCCCCCAAATCGACTCAGAGCACGGATTCGATTGCGGCGACGACGGTCGGATCGGTCGGCTCGGTGCGCGGACGGAAACGGTTGACGACCTCACCGTCGGCGTTCACGAGAAACTTCTCGAAGTTCCACTGGATGTCGCCGGCCTCGCCGTCGGCGTCGGCGGCCTGGGTCAGCTCGGCGTACAGCGGATGGCGGGCTTCGCCGTTCACGTCGGTCTTCTCCAGCAGCGGGAACGTGACGCCATAGGTGGTCGAGCAGAAGGTCGCGATCTCCTCGGCGGTGCCCGGCTCCTGGCCCATGAACTGGTTGCACGGCACGCCGACGACGGTCAGACCCTTGTCGCCGTAGGTCTTCGCGAGCTGCTCGAGGCCCTCGTACTGCGGGGTGAGGCCGCATTTGCTGGCGACGTTGACGATCAGCAGCGGTCCGCCGAAGTCCTTCAGCGAGACGTCGGAGCCGTCGAGAGAGGTGACCGGGATGTCCTTGATGTTGCCCATGTGGAGAGATTAACCGGTCGCCGAACGGCTGTGACCGGCTGCACACCCAGGTCACCGCGATTGATGCAGTCAGGCATGTAATCCCACCCGGATTCGGCATTGGACGGCAACGGTGGGCGCTGGCAGGGTCACGTCGAGATCCAGATCACATCCGGCGGACAAGGCGGGGCATGACACAGACAGACATCGAGGCCAAGGCGGTCCAGCGCAAGGCGCGGCGCGCCGGCATCGCGTCGTACATCGGCACGACGATCGAGTGGTACGACTTCTACATCTACGGCACCGCCGCGGCACTGGTGTTCGGCGACGTGTTCTTTCCCGAAGGCCTCGCGCCGGGCGTCGGATCGCTTCTGGCCTTCGTCACGCTGTGGGCGGGATTCCTCGCCCGACCGCTCGGCGGAATCCTGTTCGGTCACCTCGGCGACCGCATCGGCCGCAAGCGCACCCTCATCATCACGCTCGTCCTGATGGGCATCGCGACCCTCGGCATCGGCCTGTTGCCCACCTACGCCCAGGTCGGCGTCCTCGCCCCGATCCTTCTGGTGGTCCTCCGCGTGATCCAGGGCGTCGCGGTGGGTGGCGAGTGGGGCGGAGCCGTCCTCGTCGCCAGCGAGAACGCACCCAAGGGCAAGGGCATCCTGTATTCGGCCTTCGCGCAACAGGGTTCACCGACCGGCAACCTTCTTGCCACACTCGCGTTCTTCGCACTTTCCGCGGTTCCCACACCGGCGTTCATGTCGTGGGCGTGGCGTATCCCGTTCCTCGCCTCGGTCGTCCTCATCGGGCTCGGACTGTTCATCCGCCTGCGCCTCGAGGAGTCGAACTCGATGAAGGCGGTCATCGAGCAGGACAAGACGGTCAAGCTCCCGATCGCCGAGGTCCTGCGCAAGCACTGGGTCCTGGTGCTGTTGGGTGCCGGCGCACTACCGCTGGTCCAGGTCACCTACTTCAAGAACACCTTCGCGCTGTCCTGGGCCACCAGCGATCTCGGCTACTCCCGCGGTTCGTTCCTGGCGATGATCGCGATCGCACTGGTCGTCCAGTTCATCGTGCAACCGTTCGGCGCGGTGTTGGTCTCCAAGATGGACATGCGAAAAGCCGTCGCTCTCATGGTGATCCCCGAGTTCATTCTCATGCCGGCCATGTTCTTCGCCATCGAGACCCGCGACTACGCGATCGCGACACTGGGCATGTGTCTCGCCACGATCCCGCACTCGATGTTCTACGGCGCGATCGCCGGTCTCCTGGCCCGGGCCTTCCCCGCCAACATCCGCTACACCGGACTGTCCCTCGCCTATCAGCTGTGTTCACTGGTCGTCGGCGGTGGCACACCTGTTCTGGCGCAATGGATTCTCAACTCCACCGGCGGCATCACCTGGGTGGCTGTCACCGGCGGTATCTATGCGGTGGTCTCCCTGTCCTGCACGCTCGCACTCCTCAAGCGCACCGGGTACACGGCAGGCGAACTGTCGGTCGCCGAACGCAGTGACGAGAACGACCTCGGCCCCGGAATCCACGCCGACACAACGGACGCCGTCACCGTACGGCCGAACACCTCGGAGTTCGACGTGCCGCCGGCCCCGGTGGCGGCGACCACCGATCAGTCGACGCCGGCCGGAGTGGGCAGCGCTTCCTCCGACAAGCGCAGCACCTCGTGAACCGCGGGGTCGTCGGTGTCGGCGCGCCACGCGAGACGCAACTGGAGAGGGTCCGGTCGCGGTTCGATCGGCCGGACCACCACCTCCGGATTGGAGATGTTGCGAGCCACGTTGGTCAGGGTGAGCGCGCAACCGACCTCCGCTGCAACCAGGGCGAAGACGGACACCGAGTCCGGGGCGCTCTGGACGATCCGCGGTGCGAAGCCGGCGTCGTGGGCGAGTCGATGCAGGTAGTCGCGCAGCGTGGACCCGGGTTCGGCCGGCAGTGCCACCCAGGGATCGTCGGCCAGCTCTTCGATCCGCAGGACCGGCCGGTCGGCCAGACGGTGTTCCCGCGGCAGCGCACACACGATGTCTTCCTCCAGGACGATGCGCGTCGCGATTCCGGGCGGCGGATACAGCCAGCGCGCGAGCACCAGATCGACACTGCCGTCACGCAGTTTCGCGAGCGCCTCGCTGGCGTAGGTGGTGCTGTCGAGCTCGAACTCGATACCCGGATGGGTGCGTCGGACCAGCTTCGCGAACCTGCCGACCAGGACGTGCGACGACGAACCGGCGAACCCCAACCGCACCCGGCCGGTGTGTCCGCGGCCGGCGGTGCCGACCGCGAGTTTGGCGAGCCGGCAGGAGTCGAGCACCGCGCGAGCCGGCTCGACGAGCGCCACCCCGGCCGCGGTGAGGTGCACGCTGCGAGTCGTACGCACGAACAGCTCGGCTCCCAGATCCTTCTCCAGCTGCTGGATCGTGCGGCTCAGATGGGGTTGCGCGAAGTGCAGCCGCTGCGCGGCCCGGCCGAAGTGCAACTCCTCGGCCACCGCGAGGAAGGCCCTCAGTTGCGCGATCTCCACGACCCCATCCTGATACGAAAGGCCCACCCGTGACAACGACGGCCCCCACTGCGACAGCCCCTCTTCCCGAGAAGGTCACCTCGCTGAGCGAGGCCATCGCGACGCACGTGCGCGACGGCATGACGATCGCCCTCGAGGGTTTCTCCCATCTGATCCCCTTCGCCGCGGCGCACGAGATCATCCGCCAGGGCCGCCGCGATCTCACCCTGTGCCGGATGACCCCCGACATCGTGTCCGACCAGTTGGTCGCCGCCGGCTGTGTGTCGAAGCTGGTGGCCTCCTTCTTCGCCAGCGGGTCGGCCGGGTCGCTCCACGAACTGCGCCGTCGCATCGAGAAACACGACCCGGAACCCCTCGAGGTGGAGGAGTACAGCCACTACGGAATGGTCTGCCGGTACCAGGCGGGAGCGGCGGGACTGCCGTTCTTCCCGCTGCGCTCCTACGCGGGAAGTGATCTGCCCGAACTGAATCCGCGTATCCGGCTCACCACCGATCCGTACACCGGCGACTCGGTCTACGTGGTGCCGCCACTCAATCCCGATGTCACGATCATCCACGCGCAGCGCGCCGACCGGGCCGGAAACATCCAGGTGTGGGGCATCACCGGCGTCCAGCAGGAGGCGGTGTACGCGGCGCGGACCGCCATCGTGCTCGTCGAGGAGATCGTCGACGACGAGGTGGTCCGGTCCGACCCCAACCGCACCCTGCTGCCCGCGCACGCCGTGGACGCCGTCGTGTTGTGCCCGCGCGGCGCGCACCCCTCCTATGCGCAGGGCTACTACGACCGCGACTGCGCCTTCTACCGCGACTGGACGCCCATCTCGAAAGATCCGGCCGCACTGCGGAACTGGATCGACGAATGGATTCGCGGCACACGCGATCACGAGGAGTACCTCGCCAAGCTCGGCGACGACCACTGGGCCACCATCGAAGTCGGTTCCCGTCCGTCGGGCACCGTCGACTACGGGAGCAGACTGTGACGATCCAGAACACCATTGTTGCGACGACGACGGAGACCATCGTCTCCGTCGCCGCCCAGCAACTCGCCGGCAAGCGCCGCGTCTTCGCCGGCGTCGGACTCCCCACGCTCGCCGTGGATCTCGCGCTTCGGAAGTACAACCCGTCCGTCGAACTCGTCTACGAGTCGGGCGTCTGCGGGGCACACCCGACGGCGATGGCCGAGGGCATCGCCGACTCCGTCCTCGTCTCCGGCGCCGAGTCGGTGCTGTCGATGGCGGCGCTGTTCGGGTACGTCCTTCAGGGCGGCAACGTCGACGTGGGGTTCCTCGGCGCCGCCCAGATCGACCGGCACGGCAGCCTCAACACCAGCGTCATCGGCGACTGGCGGAAGCCGAAGGTTCGCCTGCCCGGCGCCGGCGGAGCGGGCGAGATCATGGCGAACGCCGACGAGGTCTTCGTCATCATGCGCCGCCACGACCACGAGTCGTTTCCCGCCGAACTGGACTTCTGCACGTCTCCCAGCCCGGTCCGCGCCCGTGCCGCCGGTCGCGGCATCCAGCCGCGCGGGCACGGCGTCAGCCACGTGTTCACCCCGCTGGGTGTCCTGTCCCGGCCGGATCGTTTCGGCGAACTCGAACTCACCAGCGTGCACGCCGGCGTCTCCGTCGACGAGGCGGTCGCGGCGACGGGGTGGGATCTGAAGGTCGCCGACGAGGTGTCCGTGACCCCGGAGCCGTCTACGGAGGAGGTCCGGCTGCTCCGCGAGGAGATCGACCGGGTGCGCCTCTACCTGCGCTGATCTGCTGGCCCCTGAGACGGGGGTCACACCATCGCGCACAATATGTGCGATCTCACGCTTATTGCGATTTTGCAATAGTTGCGCCGGAGTTACTATTTCCGGGTGTCTGAGGAAACCCCGTGCGCAACGAGCGCCGACAAGTCGATCGAGTCCGCTTCGGCGGCCCTCGTCGCATTCCTCGACCGGCTCATCGAGATCGGGCGCCCCGAGACCATGGAGAGTCTCGCGGCCACCGAGGTCACCTTCTCGCAGCTCCGGGTGCTCTGCGCGCTCGGCAGCCACGACGGGCCGATGCCGGTCAACGCCATCGCCGACCAGGTCCAGCTGTCCCTCGCGGCCGCGGGCCGGACCGTCGACAAACTGGTCAGCCTCGGTCTCGCCGATCGCCGTGAGGACTCGACGGACCGTCGCATCAAGCGCGTCTCGCTCACCGAAGACGGCATGCGCTACCTCGAGACGCACCTGGCACTGCAGCACGACACCGTACGACGGTTCGTGGCCGGCCTCCCCGCCGAACTCCGGGACAACCTGTGTTCGGCGCTGCAACCCATCGTCGACGACGCCATCGACCATTTCTGCAATCTGGTCACCCGTTGACCGCGAACACCTACCGACACCTACTTCTCAGTCGCATTTCGACCGATAGGAAAAACACCGCATGACACCCTCCACCGGAGGCCATCTCCACGAAGGTCCACCAGACACCAAGCTGGACAAGAACGTCCTGCTGGTCGCCGGTGTGGTCGTGCTCGGCGCGATCATGTCGATCCTCGACGTCACCGTGGTCGGCGTCGCCCAGAACACCTTCCAGCAGGAGTTCAACACCGACGCCGCGGGTGCCGCGTGGACCGCGACCGGTTACACCCTCGCTCTCGCCGCCGTGATCCCGCTGGCAAGCTGGGCCGCGTCACGTTTCGGCACCAAGCGGGTCTACCTGACCTCGCTGGTCCTGTTCACCCTCGGTTCGATCCTCTGTGCCTTCGCACCGAACATCGGCATGCTTGTCGCATTCCGCGTGGTCCAGGGCCTCGGCGGCGGTCTGCTGATGCCGATCGGCATGATGATGCTGACCAAGGCGGCCGGTCCCGAACGCGTCGGCTCGGTCATGGCCGTCCTCGGTATCCCTATGCTCCTCGGCCCGATCTCGGGTCCGATCCTCGGCGGCGTGCTCATCGAGCAGCTCAGCTGGCACTGGATCTTCCTGATCAACGTCCCGATCGGCATCATCGCCTTCATCTACGCCTGGATCGTCCTGCGTGACGACGCCGAGACCAAGAAGTCGTCCATCGACGTCGTCGGCCTCCTGTTGCTGTCGCCGGGTCTCGCGCTGTTCCTGTTCGGTATCTCCTCGAGCGCCGAACACCGCACCTTCGTCACCGGTTCGGTGCTGGTCCCGACCATCATCGGTGCGCTTCTCATCGCCGCGTTCATCTTCCATGCGCTGCGCGCGAAGAAGCCGCTGCTCGACCTGCGTCTGTTCAAGAACAAGACGCTGAGCATCGCAGTGGCCACGATGGTGCTGTTCATGATCGCGTTCTTCGGTGCGGCACTGCTGTTCCCGCAGTACTTCATCGGCGTCCGCGGCGAGTCCACGCTGACCGCCGGTCTGCTCCTCGCCCCGCAGGGCCTGGGCGCGATGCTGACCATGCCGATCGCCGGCAAACTCACCGACAAGATGGGCCCCGGAAAGTTCGTGCTCGCCGGCATCGTCCTGATCCTGATCGGTCTGTCGACGTTCACGATGCTCGGTGCGAACACCTCGTACTGGCTGATCTGCGGCTCGCTGTTCGTCCAGGGCCTCGGCATGGGCATGACGATGATGCCGATCATGTCCGCTGCACTGGCCACCCTGAGCAACCCCCAGGTGCCCGACGGTTCGACGTTGATGAACGCCATTCAGCAGGCGGCCACCTCGATCGGCACCGCGGTCATCTCGGTGATTTTGGCCAGCAGCCTGGCGAGCAAGCCGGAGGCCGGTCTCGCGATCATGGCGAACACCTCCGACAAGCCGCTGCCCCCGGGAGTCCCGGACCCGTTGCCGGAATCGTTCTTCGAGACCGCCGCCGACGTGTTCTCCAACACCTTCGTGGTCTCGGTCGTGCTGATCTGCCTCACCGTGATCCCGGCGTTCTTCCTGCCGCGCAAGAAGATCGCCTCGCCTCTCGTCGAAGAGGACATGGAGCGCGGCCCGATCATGATGCACTGATCGACCCGGCTCGAAACCAGAAGAGCCCCACCGCCCGCGAGGGTGGTGGGGCTCTTTGGTTTCGAGGTCAGCTCTCCAACGCGCCGGACTGCTGCAGAATCCAGGCGATCTCGAAAGCGACTTCCTCCCACTGCTTGTAGCGTCCGCTGACGCCGCCGTGGCCTGCCGTCATCTCCGTCTTCAGCAGGATCGGGTTGCCCGAGGTCGACTTCTCCTGGAGCCGCGCAACCCATTTCGCCGCCTCGGTGTACAGCACCCGGGTGTCGTTGAGCGAGGTCAACGCGAGGATCGGCGGATACGGCCTCGCGTCGACGTTTTCGTACGGCGTGTAGGTCTTCATGTACTCGTAGACCTTCGGGTCGTGCAGCGGGTCGCCCCACTCGTCCCACTCGATGACCGTCAACGGCAGCGACGGGTCGAGGATCGAGTTCAGTGCGTCGACGAACGGCACCGACGCCAGGATGCCGTTGAACAGTTCCGGCGCGAGGTTGGCCACCGCACCCATCAGGAGTCCGCCGGCCGAGCCGCCCTCGGCGACCATCTGCTGCGGCGTCGTCCATCCCGTCTCGACGAGATGGCGTCCGGCCGCGACGAAGTCGGTGAAGGTGTTCTTCTTGCTGAGTTCCTTGCCGTTCTCGTACCAGTAGCGGCCCATCTCGCCACCGCCGCGGATGTGGGCGAGGACGAAGACCATGCCGCGATCGAGCATGGACAGCCGGGACACCGAGAAGTAGGGGTCGATGCTGGCCTCGTACGAGCCGTACCCGTACAGCAGCAGCGGGGCCGGCTTCGCGGCGTCGGTCTCCTTGCGGCGCACCACCGACAGCGGGATCCGGGTGCCGTCGTCGGCCACCGCCCATTCACGGGACTGGACGTAGTCGGCGGGGTCGTAGCCGCCGAGCACCGGCTGCCGCTTCAGCAGGGTGCGTTCGCCGGTGGCGACGTCGAGTTCGAACAACTCCGCGGGTTCGATGAAACTGCCGTAACCGATGCGCAGCTTCGGCGACCACCATTCGGGGTTGCCGCCGAGTCCGGCCGCACTCAGTTCCTGATCGAACTCGACCTCGTGGAAGTCTGATTCGGCCGGGATTCCGTCGATCCGGCGGAGATCTGCGATGGCCAGCCGCGGCAACGCCTCTCGCCGGTAAGACAGCACCAGGTAGTCGGCGAATGCGTCGAGATCCTCGATGCGGCGGGCCGGATCGTGCGCGATCAGCGGACGTCGGTCCGACGGGTTGTCCACCGGCGCGATGTCGATGGCGAAGTTCTCCGCCTTCTCGCCGTCGACGACCTCGTTGTGCACGATGACGAAGTGGTCGTCCCCGCCGATGACGGCATGCTCGACGCTGTACTCGACGCCGTCGACGCGCGGTACGACGCTGCGGAACTCACCGGTCGGGTTGTCGGCCTCGAGAACGTAGCTCTCCGAGGTGATCTTGGAGCCGACACCGATGACGAGGTACTTGTCGCTGCGGGTGGTGCCCATGCCGACCCAGAACCGCTCGTCGGGTTCGTGGAAGACCTTGACGTCCTCGGTGCCCGCACCGATGTCGTGACGCCACACCGTGTCCGGACGCCACGCGGCGTCGACCGTCGAATAGAAGACGTGGCGGGCGTTGGCCGACCACACCGCACTGCCCGAGGTGTCGGTGACGACGTCGTCGAGGACCTCACCGGTACGAAGGTCCTTGATGCGCAGCGTGTATCGCTCGTCGCCGACGACGTCGGTGCTGTAGGCCAGCCAGTTGCCGTCGTCGCTGACGGTCAGCGCGCCGAGACTGAAGAAGTCGTGTCCCTCGGCCTCGACGTTGCTGTCGAGCAGGACCTCCTCGCCGGGCAACTCGACACCGTCGTCGACCTTCGGCGCCGTCCAGTCGTCGTCGCCGGCGATCGGGCACCGGCAGGACGTCGAATACTGCTTGCCCTCTTGTGTTCTGGCGTAATACCAGAAGCGTCCGCGCCGGACCGGCACCGACATGTCGGTTTCCTTGGTGCGGCTCTTGATCTCGTCGAAGATCTGCTTGCGCAGATCCGCCAGGTGACCGGTGTGCGCCTCGGTGAACGCGTTCTGCGCCTCGAGGTAGGCGGTCACCTCCGGATCGTCCTTGTCGCGCAACCACTCGTAGTCGTCGACGAACGTGTCGCCGTGGTGGGTGCGTTCCTTCGGGACCTTCTTGGCGACCGGCGGTGTCGCCGCGTTGCGCTCGTCGGTCACGAGGACACCTCCGCGGTGGGCCAGTCGGCGAAGGACTTGCGCGAGATCCATTCGTAGGCATCGATGTAGCGCTGACGAGTCTTCTCGACGACGTCGTCGGGCAGTGACGGCGGGGCGACATCGGAGGCCCGGTCCCAGCCGGATTCGGCGCTGGTGAGCCAGTTCCGGACGATCTGCTTGTCGAAGCTCGGCTGGACCTTGCCCGGTTCGTAGGTCGCGGCCTCCCAGTACCGGGACGAGTCGGGGGTCAGGACCTCGTCGGCGAGCACCAGCTCACCGTCGGGGCCGCAACCGAACTCGAACTTGGTGTCCGCCAGAATGATTCCACGGTCGGCAGCAACCGCTGCACCGCGTCCGTAGATGTCGAGGGTCGCCGACCGCAGCGCCTCGGCCAGCTCCGCGCCTTCCTGCTCGACGACGCGCTCGAAGCTGATGTTCTCGTCGTGCTCACCCTGCTCGGCCTTCGTGGCCGGGGTGAAGATCGGCTCCGGCAGCTTGGACGCCTCGGACAGGCCGGCGGGCAGTTCGACACCGCACACCGCACCGGTCGCCTGGTAGTCGAGCAGACCCGAACCGGTCAGGTACCCGCGCGCGACACATTCGACCTGCACCATCGGCAGGCGCTTGACCACCATCGACCGACCGACGACCTCACCCGGGATGCGCTCGTCGGTCGGACCGCCGGCGAGATGGTTGGGGACGCCGAGCTCGTCGAACCAGAAGAAACTCATCGCCGTCAGGATGCGTCCCTTGTCGGGGATCGCGGGACTCAGGATGTGATCGTAGGCCGAGATCCGGTCGGAGGCCACCAACAGCAGGGTGTCGGCGTCGATCTCGTAGATCTCACGGACCTTTCCCGACGCCAGATGCCGGTAGGACTGCAGTTCAGGACGCATGGACTCGACCCTAGAGGTTCCGCGGGCAGCACGGGAAAGCAGGCTCTGACATTCTTGACCGATGACCGCACCCCACATCACCATCACCTACTGCACCCAGTGCAACTGGCTGCTGCGTGCGTCGTGGATGGCATCGGAGCTGCTGAACACCTTCGGCACCGAGATCGGTTCGGTGACGCTCGTCCCCGGGACCGGTGGCGTGTTCCACATCGACGTCGACGGCACGCAAATCTGGGAGCGCAAACGCGACGGCGGGTTTCCCGGGGCACCCGAACTCAAGCGGTTGGTGCGCGACGTCGCGCTCCCCGACTGGAAGCTCGGGCACGCCGACGCCTCCGCTCCGGAGTGACCTCGATACGCGCGGTCCTCGCTGCGCTCGGTCCTCGCTACTCGGCCAGCGGACATCCGCTCGGTTAACGGAAATCCGCTGGTTGAGTAGGCGAGGAGCTTGCGACGAGCCGTATCGAAACCAGCCCTAGAGGATCGGGGCGGGTGTGTAGGCCGCGGCCTCCGGGTACTGGCCGATGATCTTCTCCGCGGCGGCGATGACATCGGCCACCTGCTGTTCGGCGGCACCGACGAAGACCGACTTGTCGGCGAGCAGCCCCTCGAGCTGGGCCCGGTCGAGCGGGATGCGGTCGTCGGCGGCGAGACGGTCGAGCAGGTCCGGCTCGCGACCCTCCTCACGCATCGCCAGGGCCACCGCGACGGCGTTCTCCTTGATCGCCTCGTGCGCGGTCTCGCGACCGACACCCGCACGCACCGACGCCATCAGCACCTTGGTGGTCGCGAGGAACGGCAGGTAGCGGTCGAGCTCGTTGGCGATGACCGCGGGGTACGCGCCGAACTCGGCGAGAACGGTCAGGAAGGTCTCCATCAGACCGTCGATGGCGAAGAAGGCATCGGGCAATGCGACGCGGCGGACCACCGAGCAGAAGACGTCGCCCTCGTTCCACTGGGCGCCGGCGAGTTCGGCGGCCATCGAGCCGTAGCCCCGCAGGACCACGGCGAGACCGTTGACGCGCTCGCAGCTTCGGGTATTCATCTTGTGCGGCATCGCCGAGCTGCCGACCTGGCCGGGCTGGAAGCCCTCGGTCACCAGCTCGTGGCCGGCCATGAGCCGGATCGTGGTGGCCAGCGACGACGGTGCGGCCGCGACCTGGACCAGCGCGGACACCACGTCGTGGTCCAGCGACCGCGGGTAGATCTGGCCAACGGAGGTGAACGACCGCGCGAAACCGAGGTGGTCGGCGACGCGGGCCTCGAGGTCGGCGAGCTTGGTGGCGTCGCCGCCGAGGAGGTCGAGCATGTCCTGCGAGGTGCCCATCGGGCCCTTGATGCCGCGCAGCGGGTAGCGGTCGATCAGCTCACGAAGCCGGGTGAGCGCGATCATGAGTTCGTCGGCGGCCGAGGCGAAACGCTTGCCGAGCGTCGTGGCCTGCGCGGCGACGTTGTGGCTGCGGCCGGCCATGACGACCGAGGAGTACTGGGCGGCACGTTCGACGATGCGGGCCAGGACGGCGACACCGTGGGCGTGCACATGCTCGAGAGAACGGAGGATCTGCAGCTGCTCGACGTTCTCGGTGAGATCACGGCTGGTCATGCCCTTGTGGATCTGCTCGTGACCGGCGAGGGCGTTGAACTCCTCGATGCGGGCCTTGACGTCGTGGCGGGTGACGCGCTCACGGTCGGCGATCGAGGCGAGGTCGACCTGGTCGACGACGCGCTCGTAGTCGGCGATGGCCTCGGCCGGGACGTCGATCCCGAGGTCGGCCTGTGCCTTCAGCACCGCGATCCACAGTCGCCGTTCGAGGGCGATCTTGGTGGTGGCCGACCACAGCTCGGCGAGGTCGGTGGAGGCATAGCGGCTGGCCAGGACGTTGGCAATGGCGGGCTTCGACACCCGCTCAGTGTAGGTCGATCGCGAGCGGATCCCGAATTCCTCTGGTGCCGGCCCTCGCGCCGCTCAGAACGCGAAGCAGGTCCCGTTGGACCCGTAGCCCTGGCGCACCTTGACGAGGGTGGGCTGCGAGGCCTTGCCGTTCTGGACGGCGTAGAGGTACTTGTCGCCGATGCGACGGGGCACCCAGGTGACCGAGGCGAGTGCACCCGAGGGGAGATCGCGGCCGATGAAACGAGCCGGCAGACCCGGCTTGACCTCCCAGAACTCGACCCAGCCGGACGAGTTGACCGGGACGGTCACGGGGTAGGTACACCCGGTTCCGTAGACCACCGACGACAACGGGACACCGGCGTCCACGCGACCGGCCGGAGCGGCCTGCGCACCGGGGGCGACGAACATCGTGACCCCGAAGACCATGGACAGGAACGCGGCGGCGACACCCATGCGGGTACGGCGCCTGCTCATCGAATCCCCCGACATCCGATCCCTTCTCTCTCTTCCGCTGCGATCACGCCCGCGGTGCCAGGACGTCGATCACCTCGAGCAGGGCGTCGCGCACCGCGTCGAGGGGCCGGACGCCGTTCTGTCCGAGGGCGCCGACGATGGCGCCGTCCTCGATCCCGATCAGTTGGGCGATGTGGGCGGGGTCGGCGACCCGGCCGGATTTGGTGAGGACATCGAGATGGCACATGGACAGCGCCTGCCACCGGTCGCTGACCACCTCGCGCAGCATCGGGTACCGCGCCGACAACGCGATCATCTCGTAGCGGGCCGACAGCTGCTGGATCGTCGTGTCCTCCCCGACGATCACCTCGGCGAGGGCGGTCGACGTCGCGGTCTTCCCGCGGCGTCGACGCGGAAGTGCGTTGCAGCGCTCGGTGACCGCCTCCGCATCGTGGCTGCAGAGACTGGCCGCCGCCTCGGCCATCAGGTCGTCGAGAGAGGCGAAGTAATACGTCGTCGACGCCAGCGGCAGCTGGGCACGTTCGGCCACTGCACGATGACGGACGGCGTCGAAGCCGCCTTCGAGCAGCAGCTCGCCGGCGGCCTCGATCAAGCGAGACCGCCGTCGCGCACCCTTGGGTGTCGCCGCCGACGTCATCATGTGGTTCATGCTGCCAAAGCCGTCCGTACCGCCGTATTGCTTTTGACCAAAGCGGTACAAGCACAGTCGATTTCCCGTATAAGAGGAGGACAACGGCGGTGAACGCCCGGTTCACGTCGACGGCGGTCGATCATCGGACGGCAGAATCTTCTCCGCTCAGGCCCATGACCGTGATCGCACGCAGTTCGACGGCCTCCACGCTGTCGCCGATTACGCGGCGCTCTACACCGCATTGAGACAGTCCGCGTTCGCCGACTTCCTGCGTGAGAGGCTGGGCGCCCGTCTCAGCATCGACGACCTCACCTCCCCGCGAGTGTCACTGCCGCCCAAGCCGTCCACGGCGACCGACCGCGAGTGATTCGACTCCTGCATCACGAGACCGGACCTGATACCCCTAGGGGTATAGTCGAACCGGTCGGGTGAATCCTCGCGTTCGACCACAAGGAGGTCGTCATGGTCGGTGACGAAGAATCGATCGGCGTCGTACTCAACCGGCTGCGCCGCGCCCACGGGCAGCTCGCCGGCGTGATCTCGATGATCGAACAGGGACGTGACTGCAAGGACGTCGTGACCCAACTCGCCGCGGTGTCGAGTGCACTGGACCGTGCCGGCTTCAAGATCGTCGCGACCGGCCTCCGCGAATGCATGACCGGCGAACAGTCGAAGGACTCGGAGCCGATGACGATCGACCAACTGGAAAAGCTGTTCCTGGCGCTCGCCTGACGCAGCGGGAGCACCCACGAGAGGAATGATCATGAAACTCGGTTACCGGACGACCCTGCAGACCGACTTCGACGACGCGGTCGCGCGGACGCGGGAAGCCCTCGGCGATGTCGGCTTCGGCGTGCTCACCGAGATCGACGTGAAGGCGACGCTCAAGAAGAAGCTCGACGAGGACATGGAGAACTACCTCATCCTCGGCGCCTGCAATCCGCAGTTCGCCCATCGCGCACTCGGGGTCGAGCGGCAGATCGGTCTGCTGCTCCCCTGCAACGTCGTGGTGCGCGACGACACCGACAACCCCGGGACCGTCCTCGTCGAGGCGATGAACCCCGACATCATGGTCGCGGTGACCGACGCCCCAGGCCTCCCCGAAGTGGCGTCCGGCGCGGCCGAACTCCTGCAGAAGGCCATCGCGTCGCTCGACTGAGCGTCAAGTCAGAGACAGATTTCTCACAGCGTCGGCGCGTCGGCCGATTCGACGTTGCACCGGGCCCGGGTTCCCCGATTACCCTGTTCCTTCGATGACCAGCCTGCGATCCCGCTTCTCCGACGCCGCCGACCGCGACCTTCCGCGCGTGGGCCGTCGTGCCGTGCTCGCCGCCGGCGTCGGGGCCGCCGCTCTCGGACTGGCCGCATGCTCGGACAAGGCGCCGTCGGCATCGGTGCAGCCGCGCAACCTCGAAGGCCGCGCAGCCGACGACGAACTGCCGGTCGAGACCTCACCGCCGCCGGTCACCAGCGGTCCCCCGCTGATCACCGGCAGCTTCAAGTCCGCCCGCATGGGCGGTCGCGACACCCGCTGGGCGGTCGCCCGACCCAACGGGGTGACCGGCAAGCTGCCCGTCGTCGTCGTGCTGCACGCGCTGAACACGAACGAGAAGACCATCTTCGGGTCGAAGCTCGAGATGCAGACCGTGATGCAGCACTACGTGGACGCCGGCAACACCCCGTTCGCGCTCGCCGCTGCCGACGTGGGTCGCAACTACTACCACCGGCGGACCGACGGCACCGACGGTGGCGCGATGATCCTCGACGAGTTCCTGCCGATGCTCGCGGACAACCCGCAGCTCAACCTGTCCACCGAGCGCATCGGCCTCTTCGGCTGGTCGATGGGCGGATACGGCGCGTTGCGTCTGGCATCGATGCTCGGCGCGCCGCGCGTAGCCGCTGTGGCCGTCAGCTCGCCGGCGATGTGGGCCGACCCGCGCAACTTCCCGCCGCGCGCCTTCGACGGCCTCGCCGACTACCAGGCCAACTCGCTGTTCGGCGCGCAGCCGAGTTTCGCGAAGATCCCGCTGCTGATCAACATCGGTTCGAGCGATCAGTTCTACACCTACACCCGCCAGTGGGCCGCGGGTCTTCACCCGCCGGCCGCCTTCGGCACCGCCGCCGGTGGTCACACCAACCGGTACTGGCGCAGCGTGCTCCCCGAGCAGATCGAGTTCCTCGGCCGCAACCTCGCGGACTGAACCCGGTTCCGCGAGTTTCGCTCACTCATTCCGTTCCCGCTCACGCAAATCCGGTGAGCGGGAACGGAGAATGTGAGCGATGGTTCGCTAGATGCTGATCTTGCCCTCGAGGGCGTTGCGTCCGATGTCGGTGCGGAAGTGCGAACCCGGCAGCTTGATCTTCTCGATCCGGGCGTAGGCCTGGGCGCGGGCCTCGGCGAGGTCGGCGCCGGTGCCCACGACCGCGAGCACGCGACCTCCGGCGGAGACGATCGCACCGTCGGCGTTCTTGGACGTACCCGCGTGCAGCACACCCTCGGCGTCGGCGCCGGTGATGGTGTCACCGGTACGCGGCTTGCCGGGGTAGTTCTCGGCGGCGACGACCACGGTGACCGCGGCGCCGTCGTGCCATTCGAGCGCCGGCAGGTCGGCGAGCGTCCCGGTGGCGGTCGCGTTGAGCGCCGCGCCGAGCGGCGACTTCAGCAGCGCGAGGACCGCCTGGGTCTCGGGATCGCCGAAGCGGCAGTTGAATTCGACGACCGCGGGGCCGTCCGCGCCGATCGCGAGACCGGCGTAAAGGAGACCCGAGAACGGAATTCCGCGCTTGACCATCTCGGCCGCAACGGGTTTCACGACCTCGTCGACGATGCGCCCGGTCATCTCGGCGGGCAGCCACGGCAGCGGCGTGTAGGCGCCCATGCCGCCGGTGTTGGGTCCGGCGTCGTTGTCGCCGACACGCTTGTGGTCCTGCGCGGGCAGCAGCGGCACCACGGTCTCGCCGTCGACGAGGCAGAACAGCGAGACCTCGGGTCCGTCGAGGAAGCTCTCCAGCAGGACGGGGTGTCCGCTCTCCAGGCATTCGGCGGCGTGGTCGCGGGCGACGTCGCGATCGGGGGTGACGACGACGCCCTTGCCCGCGGCGAGACCGTCGTCCTTGACGACCCAGGTGGGTCCGAAGCGGTCGAGGGCGGCGTCGAGATGGGCCGGGTTGTCGACGATCTCCGCATGCGCGGTCTTCACGCCGGCAGCTGCCATCACGTCCTTGGCGAAGGCCTTGGAACCCTCGATCTGCGCGGCCTGGGCGCTGGGACCGAAGGTCGCGATGCCGGCCTCGCGCAGGGCGTCGGCGACACCGAGGACCAGGGGGACCTCGGGCCCGATGACCACGAGGTCGGCTTCCAGCTTCTCCGCCAGCGCGACAACTGCCTCGCCCGAGACCACGTCGACGGCGTGATTGGTGGCGATCGCCGAGGTTCCGGCGTTGCCGGGAGCGACATGCAGGTCGGTGACCGACGGATCGTTCTTGAGGCCGATGAGAAGGGCATGTTCGCGGCCGCCCGAGCCGATCACGAGTACTCGCACGACCATGACTCTAAACCGTCGGACGTGGCGGGTCAGGTGTCGGGCATCGCCACTACATTGGGGCCCATGACCGCCACCCTCTCCCCTGACCAGCTGACCGCCGCCAACCGCGTCATCACCAGCCTGGCCGGTGAGGGCGCCACGCTGCGCGAGGACCAGCTCCGGGCTGTGACAGCACTGGCCGGGGGCGAACCCGGCACACCCGGCGCACGGGTCCTCGTGGTCCAGGCGACCGGCTGGGGAAAGTCCGCGGTCTACTGGTCGGCCACCGCGATCATCCGTGCCGGCGGCGGCGGACCGACGCTGATCGTCTCCCCGCTGCTGTCACTCATGCGCGACCAGGTGGCCGCCGCGGCTCGCGGCGGCCTGTCCGCGGCGACGCTGAACTCGTCGAACGTCGACGAGTGGTCGGCCATCGAGGCGCAGCTGCGGGCTGGCGACCTCGACGTCCTGCTCGTCTCACCGGAACGTCTGGCGAATCCCGGCTTCGGACGCCGTGTGCTCGACGCACTGGCCGGCAACCTCGGGCTCCTGGTGATCGACGAGGCACATGCCGTTTCGGACTGGGGCCACGATTTCCGGCCCGACTACCGCCGCGTGGCCGACGTGCTCCGCTCGGTCAACCCGACCACGCCGGTCCTGGCGACCACCGCGACCGCCAACGCACGTGTCACCGAGGACGTCGCCGCGCAGCTCGATTCCGGTTCCGACGCACCGACTCTCGTCCTCCGCGGTCCGCTCGCCCGGAAGTCGTTGCATCTCAACGTCCTCGACGGACTCTCCCCCGTGCAGCGCTACGGCTGGGTGGCACAGGCCCTCCCCCACCTCCCGGGTTCGGGCATCGTCTACGTCCTCACCGTCGCCGATGCCGACCGGCTCGTCGAGGCCATCCGCGCTGTGCACGGTGATTCGGTCGAGGTCGCCGCCTATACCGGACAACTCGACGCCGATCGTCGGCACGAACTCGAAGATGCGTTGCTGCACAACAAGGTCAAGGCACTCGTCGCGACATCGGCGCTGGGGATGGGCTACGACAAGCCGGACCTCGGCTTCGTCGTGCACGTCGGATCACCGCCGTCGCCGGTGTCCTACTACCAGCAGGTGGGTCGTGCCGGGCGCGCGCTAGACGACGCCGTGGTGATGCTGCTGGCGTCGCAGACCGACGACCGGATCTGGGATCACTTCGCCACCGCGACGATCCCCGACCCCGACAAGATGCGTGACCTGCTGGCCGCGTTGGAGGCTGCCGACGAACCGCAGTCGCCCATCCAGCTCGAGGCCGCCACCCGCTTCCGTCGCACGCGAATCGAGTTGATGCTCAAGCAACTCGCCGTCGACGGCATCACCGACCGCACCCCCGACGGTTGGGTCGCCACCGGCAAACCGTGGACCTACGACGCCGCACACTACGACGGGGTACTCGCCGTCCGTCGCCGTGAGGCCGACATCATGCGCTCCTACATCGCCGGCCGCACCTGCCTGATGCGTCTGCTGACCGAATCGCTCGACGACCCGCAGGCCGCCGACTGCGGTCGCTGCTCGGCCTGCCGCGGCAGACTGAGCGAGGGACTCCCCGACACCGTCGACGCCGAGGTGGTCCGCACCGTCACGTCGACGCTGCGCCGCAAGGCGTCGACCCTCGACCCGCGGAAGATGTGGCCGGGCGGCGAATTCGGCCGTCGCGGAAGGATCCCCGCCGACCTGCTCGCCCAGCCCGGACGCGTCCTCGCTCATGCCGACGCCCCCGAGTGGGTCGAGGTGCTGGCCGCCGCCCGCAACGGCGACGAGCGCGCCCTCGCCGAACTGGGCGACGCCGCCGTCGCCACGCTCTCGGCCTGGGTCCGCGATACCGGTGTCCGCGCAGACGTCATCGTGTCGCTTCGTCTGACCGGTACAAACCTGGCCGAGGCGCTCGCCGAGCACCTGCGCACGGTCGGGAAGCGCGGCGGCGGAACGTTCCCGGTCCGCATGGGCGATCCGCCGACCGACGCGACCGGCGCGGTCGAGGCCGCCTACTGGCGCGACCACCTGGGAGATCCGCCCGAGGTAACGGGCCAGAACGTGATGCTCGTCGTCGACGCCAACAGCTCCGGCTGGCCGATCACCCTGGCCGCCGCTGCGTTGCGGGAGGCCGGGGCGGGTGCGGTCCTGCCGCTGCTGATCCACCGGACCGTCTGACCCTTCGAGACGCTCGCAAGCTCGCTCCTCAGGGAGCACGAGAGGGGTCAGTCGGCGACGTACTCGCCGTACCCGAGCGAGCGCAGGCTCGCGCGGATCTTCTCGGCCGCGGCGTCGAGCTCCTCGGGGCTGGCGTTCTTGTCGGCGTTGGCGAGGTCGAAGGTCTCCAAGGAGAGCCCCTGGAAGACGTGGATGTGCACGTGGGGAACCTCGAGGCCGGCGATGAGCAGACCGATGCGCGGAGCGTCGAAGGCATCCTTGACGGCCTGGCCGACCTTCTGCGCGACACCGCTGAGGTGAGCGAACAGCGAGCTGTCGATCTGCTCCCAGTGGTCGACCTCGTTGCGCGGCACCACCAGAACGTGGCCGGGGGTGACCGGCTCGATGGTCAGGAACGCGACGGCTTCGCCGTCCTTCCAGACGAATCGACCCGGGATGTCGCCGTTGATGATCATGCTGAAGACCGATGCCATGGGCCGAGTCTAGATGTTGTGGGGTTCGGCACCACCGGACGCGACGTGTTCTCCACGGCGCTGTCGGGGGTCCATGACATTCTTTTCGGTGTGAGTGGGCCAGAATCCTCCCGATCGGGACGCAGCACCGGCAGAGCCGTCGGCTCCAGTGACGTCCTGGCCCGCGCACAGCGGTTCCCGCGGCTTCGGTACATGGGGTCGAAGTACCGGCTGCTCCCCCATCTCGAACGCACCTTCGCCGAGATCGGCGGGTCGACGGCGGTCGACGCCTTCTCCGGGTCGGGCGTGGTCTCGTACCTGCTGAAGGCGCAGGGTTTCGAGGTCCTCAGTAATGACTTCCTCCACTTCCCGCACGTCATCACACGCGCCTCGGTGGCGAATTCGAGCGTCCGCCTCGAACAGGAACTCGTCGAACAGATCTGCGGGCCGGCCGCCGACGACCGCGACTACATCTCCAGCACCTTCGACGGCCTGTATTTCACCGCGGAGGACCGCGCGTTCCTCGACTCGGCGTGGTCCCACATCGACGCACTGCGCGGATACCGTCGCGACCTGGCCATCTCCGCGCTGGTCCTCTCCGCTGCCCGCAAGCAGCCGCGCGGGGTGTTCACCTTCACCGACTCCACGCGCTATGCCGACGGGCGCCGCGACCTCACGATGTCGCTGCGCGATCACTTCCGGCTGCGTGCGGCGGCCGACTACAACGGCACGGTGTTCAGCAACGGTTGCAGCAACCGGAGCGTCCAGGGCGACATCTTCGACCTCGACCTGCCGTGGTCGGCGCCGCCGGATCTCGTCTACCTCGACCCGCCGTACGCGCCGCCCACCGACGACAACGACTACATCAAGCGCTATCACTTCCTCGAGGGTCTGTCCGCGTACTGGCGCGGGATGACCATCATGGAGAACACCAAGACCAAGAAGCTGCCCAAACGCTTCACGCCGTTCGCGTACAAAAGGACCATCGAGGACGCGCTGCTGCGGACGTTCGAGCATTTCGAGGACGCGGGCGCGATCGTGTTGTCGTATTCGTCGAATGCGTTGCCGGGCAAGGACCGCATCGTCGACCTCCTCGGCAAGGTCAAGCCCTCGGTCGAGGTGATCGCGATCGACCACAAGTACAGCTTCGGGACGCACGCCGCGGCCACGCGCCGCGACGTCAGCGAGTTCCTGTTCATCGGGCGGGACTGACGCCGAGCGCATGAGTGACGCAGTTGATTTCGAGGACTACCTGAAGTCCTTGGGACGCTTGACCTCCCACGTCGACCCCACCGCCTCCACACCGGAGGCCGAGCGGATCGTCGAGGCCACCGGGAGTCTCGGTGGGCTCCTCGACACCGACATCACCGGACTCGCCGCCTGGGTGCGCGACAACCCCAACGACGTGCCGGTGCTCGGGCTCGCGGTCGGGTTGTCGCAGGAGAAACTCAAGAACGCACTGCGCGACCGGTTCGACACCAGCGGCTGGCACGGACTTGCGCGCACCCAGCCCGTCGACCTGGTGACCTGGCTCGACACGGAGTTCGACCTCGTCCGGATGTTGCGGGCCCAGATGGAACGCACCTACACCTTCGCCGACATCCTCGTGGCGCGCGCCGGCACCCGCGCCACCGCGACCCGGGCCGGTGCGTCCGGCCGTCGCATCGAGGACGAGATCGAGGACATCGCACGCGATCTCGGATTGGACTACACGACGCGATCGCGGTTCGTCGGCCGCAACGGCCGTACCGCCCCCGCCGACCTCATCGTGGGCGACCCCAACTCCGCCGACATCGTGGTGGCCGCGAAGGGTTTCGACTCGACCGGCTCGAAACTCACCGACGCGGTGCGCGAGATCGAGGAGATGGCCGAGGTCCGCCTCCCCACCCAGCTCGTGCTCGCGGTGATCGACGGAATCGGCTGGAAGTCAAGGCAATCCGACCTCCGACGCATCCACCAGCTCTGGGCCACCCGCCAGATCGACGGCATGTACACCCTCGTCACGCTCGACCAATTCCGCACCGACGTGGCCGAGTTCGCGAGGTTACGGCGGCTGATCTGACCCTTCGATACGCCCCTCCGCAAGCT